>NZ_KV800906.1:0-221 GCF_001810355.1 Neisseria sp. HMSC074B07
AGGTCGCCTACCTAAAGGAGTTAAAAGCCCTCAGCCAAAAACAGACCGAAAAGGACAAAGCCAAACCGTCCAAACACTGAGGGCGCAACACCCGCTCAAATACCTGCTGCACATCGCAAACCTGCCCAAAAGCAGCTTTTACTACCCCCACCAAGACCGCCCCGACCCCGACGCAGCCGACAAAGCCCTCCTCGTCGAAACCTACCGGCGGCATAAAGGAC
>NZ_KV800907.1:0-272 GCF_001810355.1 Neisseria sp. HMSC074B07
GTTTTCAGACGACGGCGGATTCGCATTTGAAGTGCAACTTTCCATAACAGAAAAAGGCCAGTATGCGGTAGCATACGGCCTTTCCTGCAAGAAAGATTGCCATGAGCTACACACAACTGACCCAAGACGAACGATACCATATCCAATACCTGTCACGCCACTGCACCGTCACCGAAATCGCCAAACAGCTTAACCGCCACAAAAGCACCATCAGCCGCGAAATCAAGCGGCACTGCATCCAAGGACAGCAATACAGCGCCGATAAAGCCCAA
>NZ_KV800908.1:0-47336 GCF_001810355.1 Neisseria sp. HMSC074B07
TTTATGAGTGTCCAAGATTTGGGGGCCAGTTCATCTTTCAGACGACCTTTCATCAATCAAAATCGGCTCAACGATTATTCAGGCGCTTTTTCTTCGCGCGCAGGAGCTTCGGTCAATGCTTTGATAGACAGACGCACGCGGCCGCGGTCGTCCACTTCCAATGCTTTCACATTCACAACCTGACCGACTTGCAGATAGTCGCTGACGTTGCGTACGCGCTCGTGGGCGATTTGGCTGATGTGTACCAAACCGTCTTTGCCCGGCATCACGCTGACGATGGCGCCGACGTTGTTGTCGAGGATTTTAACCACAGTACCTTCGTACACTTTGCCCACTTCCACTTCGGCAGTGATTTCTTCGATACGTTTTTTCGCAGCGTCGCCGGCTTCTTGAGTGGTTGCAGCAATAGTGATGGTGCCGTCTTCCGCGATATTGATTTCAGTACCGGTTTCAGCAGTAATCGCACGGATGGTTTCACCGCCTTTGCCAATGACTTCACGGATTTTGTCTTGGTTGATTTTCATGGTGAACAGGCGCGGAGCGTGAGCGGACAACTCTTGCGGACCTGCCACGGCGGCTTTCATCTGTTCCAAGATGTGCAGACGCGCGTCTTTGGCTTGCGCCAAAGCAATCTGCATGATTTCTTTGGTAATACCTTGGATTTTGATGTCCATTTGCAGCGCGGTTACGCCTTCGGTCGTACCGGCAACTTTAAAGTCCATGTCGCCCAAGTGGTCTTCATCACCCAAGATGTCGGTCAATACGGCGAATTTGTTGTTGTCCAAAATCAGACCCATCGCGATACCGGCAACGTGTGCTTTCAAAGGCACACCGGCAGACAGCAGGCTCAAGCAGCCGCCGCAGACAGAAGCCATAGAAGACGAACCGTTGGACTCGGTAATTTCGGAAACAACGCGCATGGTGTAGCTGAATTCTTCAGGAGACGGCAATACGGCAACCAGTGCGCGTTTTGCCAAACGGCCATGTCCGATTTCGCGGCGTTTCGGCGCGCCGACGCGACCCACTTCACCGGTAGAATACGGTGGGAAGTTGTAATGCAGCATGAAGCGGTCAGTGTATTCACCGGAAAGCGCGTCAATAATTTGCTCGTCGCGCGAAGTACCCAAAGTCGCTACGGCAAGGGCTTGGGTTTCGCCACGGGTAAACAGGGCAGAACCGTGTGTACGCGGCAATACGCCGGTTTGGATGTTCAAAGGACGGACGGTTCGGGTATCGCGACCGTCGATACGCGGCTGACCTTCCAAAATTTGGGTGCGGACAACGTCAGCTTCCAAATGTTTGAAAATGCCCTTGATTTCGTTGGCAGCCAGAGTATCGGTTTCTTCGGTAATCAGCGCGTCTTTTACTGCGTTCCAAGCCTCGTCCAATTTAGCGGAACGCGCTTGTTTTTGACGGATTTTGAACGCTTCTTTAATTGCTTCGCCTGCGATTTCGCGCACTTTGGCAACCAATTCTTCATTGGTTTCAGGCGCTTTCCAATCCCATACTTCAGGGTTTACTTCGTCTGCAAACTCGTTGATGGCGTTAATCGCCACCTGCATTTGGTCGTGACCGTAAACGACGGCACCCAACATCACGTCTTCCGGCAGGATTTTGGCTTCAGATTCCACCATCAAAACGGCTTTGGATGTACCCGCAACCACCAAGTCCAGCTTGGATTTTGCCAATTCAGCTTTGGTCGGGTTCAATACGTACACGCCGTTTACATAACCTACGCGCGCGGCACCAATCGGACCGGCAAACGGTACGCCGCTCAACACCAGCGCAGCGGATGCGCCGAGCATGGCAGGAATATCGGAATCGATTTCAGGGTCAACGGAAACCACCATCGCAACGATTTGGATGTCGTGGTAGAAACCTTCAGGGAACAGCGGGCGGATAGGACGGTCAATCAGACGGCTGGTCAGGATTTCCTTTTCACTTTGTTTGCCTTCGCGCTTAAAGAAACCGCCGGGGATTTTACCTGCGGCGTAAGTACGTTCAAGGTAATCAACAGTCAGAGGGAAGAAGTCTTGACCTTCTTTGACTTCTTTGTTAGTGGTCACGGCAACCAAAACAACGGTATCGCCCATCGATACTTTAACAGCCGCTGCGGCTTGGCGCGCGATTTCGCCGGTTTCCAAGGTAACGGTGTGATTGCCGTATTGGAAGGTTTTAACGTGTTTATCGAACATTTCGTTCCTTTCAGAATGCCGCACGCTAAAACACTAATAATGCACACTAAAAGTGAGAATGTGCATAGTTAGGGTTTCAGGTGTGCGGCGGTTGGTAAAAACTATAGTGAATTAAATTTAAATGAGGACAAGGCAACGAAGCCGCAGACAGTACAGATAGTACAGCAAGGCAAGGCAACGCCGTACTGGTTTAAAGTTAAGCCACTATATATTTTCAGACGACCTCAAACGGTCAATCCAAACGCGCATTATAATAGCAAATGTAAGTAAATCCAAGCATTCATGACAGCAAAAGGTCGTCTGAAACGCGCTTCCGTGTTTCAGACGACCTTTTATTAATAGTCAATGCGTTATACCTCAAAAACGCCGCTTCAATTTGCAGGCTTGAAGGATATGGACGGCAAGTTCTTCTACCGATTTATCCGTCGTATTGGTGAACGGGATGCCGTGGCGTTTGAACATATTTTGCGCATCAGCAATCTCACTGCGGCAGGTATCGATTTTGGCATAAGTCGAATTCGGACGGCGCTCTTGACGGATGGCCTGCAGGCGTTCAGGTTGAATGGTCAGGCCGAACAGCTTGTCTTTGTAAGGTTTGACCATGCGCGGCAGGTCGGTGGATTCCAAATCGTCGGGAATCAGCGGGTAATTGGCGGCGCGGATACCGTATTGCAAGGCGAGGTAAAGACAGGTCGGCGTTTTGCCCGAACGCGATACGCCCATCAGGATCACATCGGCTTCTTTCAGGTTTTTATCGCTGACGCCGTCGTCGTGGTTGAGCGAGAAATTGACCGCCTCCATGCGCGCATCGTAGCGTTGCGTATTGCCGATACTGTGGTGCCCCTGTTCGGCGGCAACCGCCTCGGTGTTGAGTTCTTTTTCCAAAAGCCCGAGGAAGGTTTCGAAAAAATTGATATGGAAAGCGCCCGCTTTTTTGATGATTTCACGGATTTCGTCATTAACGACGCTGACGAAGGCAATCGGGCGCAAACCGTTTTCCTGAGCGTTGCGGTTGACTATTTCGACGACGGTACGCGCTTTTTCAGGCGTATCAATGAAAGGATAGGTGTGGCGTTTGAATTCGATTCTGCCAAACTGATTCAGCAGTGCCTCACCGATATTTTCAGCAGTCAGGCCGGTACGGTCGGAAATATAAAACACATGGCGCGGGGCGGTCATTCGGTTATCCTTTGAAATTTAAGACAGTTGCAGACGGTTATCATAGCAGCTGAAACCTTATAAATAAAGGGAATACGCTTAAATTACACCCAACTACAACGCAATTAAACCCACCTTTAAACGCATTTTTATTTTAATAATCGAATTATCTTAAAATTTTATACCCATCCAAAACCTTTCCAAACTCTACCAATCAGTCATTAATCTATTTCAAACCTTATGTTTTACAAAGAAATAGACAACAAGAATACTGGTTTTCCCATCAGATTTCATTTGACTACACGCCTGAAGCCCGCAATTTTTCAGACGACCCGCAAATAAATCGAGACAGAAAAAGCATGACAGCGGTCGTTTGAATCGCTTAAAATAACAAAGCGTATTCGTTTCTTTTTTAACATATCTTGGATTGGACACACAAATGGCTGACAACTACGTAATTTGGTTTGAAAACCTGCGTATGACTGATGTTGAAAGCGTGGGCGGCAAAAACGCCTCCCTAGGTGAAATGATCAGTCAGCTGACTGAAAAAGGCGTCCGCGTCCCCGGCGGCTTTGCCACTACTGCCGAAGCCTACCGCGCATTTTTGGCGCACAACGGACTGAGCGAGCGTATTTCCGCCGCACTGGCACAACTGGATGTGGAAGATGTCGCCGAACTGGCGCGCGTCGGTAAAGAAATCCGCCAATGGATTTTGGATACGCCCTTCCCCGAACAACTGGATGCCGAAATCGAAACGGCATGGAACAAAATGGTTGCAGACGCAGGCGGCGCGGACATTTCCGTTGCCGTCCGTTCTTCTGCGACCGCCGAAGACCTGCCCGACGCATCGTTTGCAGGTCAACAGGAAACCTTCCTGAATATCAACGGCTTGGAAAACGTCAAAGAAGCCATGCGCCATGTATTCGCCTCTTTGTACAACGACCGTGCCATCTCCTACCGCGTACATAAAGGCTTCGAACACGACATCGTCGCCCTCTCCGCAGGCGTGCAACGCATGGTGCGTTCCGACAGCGGCGCGTCCGGCGTCATGTTCACCCTCGACACCGAATCCGGCTTCGACCAAGTCGTTTTCGTGACTTCATCTTACGGTCTGGGCGAAAACGTTGTACAAGGTGCGGTCAACCCTGACGAATTCTATGTATTCAAACCCACGCTGAAAGCGGGCAAACCTGCCATCCTGCGCAAAACCATGGGTTCGAAACAAATCAAAATGATCTTTACCGACAAAGCAGAAGCCGGTAAATCCGTGATGAACGTCGATGTTCCCGAAGAAGACCGCAACCGCTTCTCCATTACCGACGAAGAAATCACCGAGTTGGCACACTACGCGCTGACGATTGAAAAACACTACGGCCGCCCGATGGATATCGAGTGGGGCCGTGACGGCTTGGACGGCAAACTCTACATCCTGCAAGCCCGCCCCGAGACCGTGAAATCCCAAGAAGAAAGCAGCCGCAACCTGCGCCGCTTCGACATCAACGGCGACAAAAACGTCTTGTGCGAAGGCCGCGCCATCGGTCAAAAAGTCGGTCAAGGCAAAGTCCGCTTGGTGAAAGACGCCTCCGAAATGGATTCCGTTGAAGCAGGCGACGTACTCGTTACCGACATGACCGACCCGGATTGGGAGCCGGTAATGAAACGCGCTTCCGCCATCGTCACCAACCGCGGCGGCCGTACCTGTCACGCCGCCATCATCGCGCGCGAACTGGGTATTCCTGCCGTAGTCGGCTGCGGCAATGCGACCGAATTGCTGAGCAACGGTCAAGAAGTCACCGTATCCTGTGCCGAAGGCGATACAGGCTTCATCTATTCCGGCCTGCTGGACGTACAAATCACCGACGTTGCCTTGGACAATATGCCCAAAGCACCGGTTAAAGTCATGATGAACGTCGGCAACCCCGAACTCGCATTCAGCTTCGCCAACCTGCCGAGCGAAGGCATCGGCTTGGCGCGGATGGAATTCATCATCAACCGCCAAATCGGCATCCACCCGAAAGCCTTGTTGGAATTTGACAAACAAGACGATGAATTGAAAGCGGAAATTACCCGCCGCATCGCCGGCTACGCCTCCCCTGTCGACTTCTACGTCGATAAAATCGCCGAAGGCGTGGCGACATTGGCCGCATCGGTTTATCCGCGTAAAACCATCGTCCGTATGTCCGACTTCAAATCCAACGAATACGCCAACTTGGTCGGCGGCAGCATTTACGAACCGCACGAAGAAAATCCGATGCTGGGCTTCCGCGGCGCAGCGCGTTATGTCGCCGAAAGCTTCAAAGACTGCTTCGCCCTCGAATGCAAAGCCCTCAAACGCGTCCGTGACGAAATGGGGCTGACCAACGTCGAAATCATGATTCCGTTCGTCCGCACTTTGGGCGAAGCCGAAGCCGTCGTCAAAGCCTTGAAAGAAAACGGTTTGGAACGCGGCAAAAACGGCCTGCGCCTGATCATGATGTGCGAACTGCCGAGCAATGCGGTATTGGCGGAACAATTCCTGCAATACTTCGACGGCTTCTCTATCGGCTCCAACGACATGACCCAACTGACCCTCGGCCTCGACCGCGACAGCGGCTTGGTGTCCGAATCGTTTGACGAACGCAACCCTGCCGTCAAAGTGATGCTGCATTTGGCAATCTCTGCCTGCCGCAAGCAAAACAAATACGTCGGTATCTGCGGTCAAGGTCCGTCAGACCATCCGGACTTCGCCAAATGGCTGGTTCAAGAAGGCATCGAAAGCGTTTCACTGAATCCGGATACCGTCATCGAAACTTGGCTGTATTTGGCTAATGAGTTGAATAAATAAACTTTTTATCAACATTGAACAATCCCCCGATTGGAAACATTCGGGGGATTTTATGTAATAGGTGTTACATCAAACATACCTTACCGCATCGATCATCAAACCATACGGGGTCGTCTGAAAAATGGTTTTCAGACGACCCTTTTAAAAGTTGTCTTTCTAAACCAATCTACCTTACTGTTTTTAGAGTATTATACTTTCGAGAACTCACTAAAAATTATTAGGTCGATGCAAAAGTTTACAGGATAAATTCATATGATTATTAACGAGATTGATTTAAAAGGAACAGAATATAGAATCTCGAAAAAGTTTAATAGAAAAATTTTTTCATTTTCTGAATTATTAAATGACATGGCAAATAATGAATATTCAAAATTGGAAAATTATTACAAAGACAAATTTGAATTCATAAAATTTAAAGATGAGGAAGTTCTCGTTGAGAACGATAAAAAAGATGAATTTATTGTTTTCGGAAGAAATAATAATGGTTTCTTTGCGATAAATAAAAACAAAGAAATATGGCTGATTCCATTTTATATTTCAGATATTAAAGAACCAATTTTTATTAATTCCTCCTTGCATCAATTTAGATGTTGCTATTGTTTGTTATTGTCAATTTTATTTTTCTTCCTTGGGAAAAATGTTGATGAGAAAGAATGCACAAAAATTGCTCAAAAATTTAAAAGAGATATTTTAGAAATAGACATTCATTCCATAAATAGTTTATTTTATAAGAATTACATTTTTTCTATTAGGAATGCAGAGTTACCCATACATTTCACACCTATAGACTACGTGAATAATGGTAGACATGTAATTTCTGAATAGAAATAGCAAGCCAATTGAGGGAAAATCAAATCACACTAGGATTTCCTTCCACCATGATCTAACCTTATCCGCCATAACCAAAAGGTCGTCTGAAAATTTTTCAGACGACCTTTTCTCAAACTAACGCTTCAAAATTTGATCAGTACCAACCGCGCAGCTTCATCGCTTTTTCAACACGGCGGATACTCATCATGTAAGAAGCGGTACGCAGGTCCACATCATACTCTTGCGCCAGATTCCAAATATCGCGGAACGCGCGGCGCAGGACAACGGTTTCTTTTTCCTGAACTTCGTCAAATTCCCAGTAATAGCCTTGCAGGTTTTGCACCCATTCGAAATAGGAAACGACCACGCCGCCGCAGTTCGCCAGAATATCGGGCACGACCAGCACGCCGTTTTGACGCAGGATGGCATCGGCTTCGGGCGTAGTCGGGCCGTTTGCGCCTTCGACCACGATTTTAGCGCGAACTTTGCCTGCGTTTTCGGAAGTCAATTGGTTTTCCAGCGCGCAAGGGGCGAGTACGTCCACATCCAATGCCAAGAGTTCGGCGTTGCTGATTTCTTTGCCGTAACCCGCTTCGTTGGTAATGAAGCCTTTTTCTTGGAACTCTTTGAAGAGGGCTTCCATATCCAAGCCGTTTTCGTTGTAGATGGCGACATCGACGGTGGAAACGGCGACGACTTTCGCGCCGGATTGATGCGCGTAATAGCCTGTGTGATAGCCCACATTGCCGAAGCCCTGAATGGCGTAGGTCGCGCCTTTCACGTCTTTGCCGAGTTTTTCCAAAGCTTGAACGGCAGCGAAGTTCACGCCGTAACCTGTCGCTTCGGTACGCGCCAAAGAGCCGCCGAATTCGACCGGTTTACCGGTGAACACGCCCGGCGCGGATTTTTTAACGACATTTTCGTAGGCATCAACCATCCACGACATGATTTTGCCGTTGGTGTTCACGTCAGGTGCAGGAATATCGATTTTCTCGCCGATGAGCGGGGAAATGGCTTCGGAATAAGCGCGTGCAATGCGTTCCAACTCTGCTTCGGAATAATCGCGCGGATCCAAAGTAATGCCGCCTTTGCCGCCGCCGTAAGGAATGCCCGAAACGCAGCATTTGATGGTCATCCAAATCGACAGGGCTTTGACTTCGTCCAAATTCACATTGGGATGGAAGCGCACGCCGCCTTTGTACGGGCCGACGGCGTTGTTGTGTTGCGAACGGTAGCCGGTGAAGGTTTTGACCGTGCCGTTGTCGAGTTTGACGGGGAAGGTAACTTCCAAAACGCGTTGCGGACTTTTCAGGATTTCATACACCGCAGGGTCGGCATTGAGTCGGTCGCAGGCGGTTTTGACCTGTTTGCGGGCGATTTCGAAAGGATTAAGGGTTTCTTTTGCGGCGGATTGGGACATTTCTCTTCCTTCTTATGTCTGGTTGAAATTTAAGGGCTTCACAGTTGTAACTATAACCAATTTCCAAATGAAATGTAATAGCATGTAGTCAGTATTTTCAAAATTGATTAATTTATATATGAATTTATTTTCAGACGACCTCTAAAACCTGATACCCCGTAGCCCGATATCGCCTCCAAAATCGACTACTAAAACTAAAGCCTTTGTTTTTAAAAAAATCGTCTGAAATTTTATATCATCAGGCTGATGCTTTAAAAACAGCAACGACCGCATATCAGACTCGATAATATTGTTAACAATATCCAATTTTCGGCAGCACAAAATAAGGCATAACAAGATGGGCTGCTTCATCCATTTTGACTTTAATATAGTGGATTAACTTTAAACCAGGACGGCGTTGCCTCGCCTTGTCCTGATTTAAAGTTAATCCACTATAGTAATATGAAAAAGGTCGTCTGAAAACCCGTATTTCAGGTTTTCAGACGACCTTTTTGAACCTCATCGTTTACCGTTCGGCGGTGCTGCTTCTTTCGGCTTGCTCTTCTGCCGCTTCATACGCTTCCACAATTTTCTGAACCAGCGGATGACGGACAACGTCTTCGCTGGTGAAGGTGTGGAAATACAGCCCGTCCACGTCGCGCAGTTTTTCACGGGCGTCTTTCAAGCCGGATTTGATGTTGCGCGGAAGGTCGATTTGGCTGATGTCGCCGGTGATGACGGCTTTCGCGCCGAAGCCGATGCGGGTCAGGAACATTTTCATTTGTTCGGGCGTGGTGTTTTGCGCTTCGTCCAAAATCACATACGCGCCATTGAGCGTGCGGCCGCGCATGTAGGCGAGCGGGGCGATTTCGATCAAGCCTTTTTCCATCAGTTTGGTCACGCGGTCGAAGCCCATCAGATCGTAGAGCGCGTCGTAGAGCGGACGCAGGTAGGGGTCGACTTTTTGCGCCAAATCGCCGGGCAGGAAGCCGAGTTTTTCGCCTGCTTCGACGGCGGGGCGGACGAGGACGATGCGCTCGATTTGGTGTTTTTCCATGGCATCGACGGCGGCAGCAACGGCGAGATAGGTTTTACCCGTACCGGCAGGCCCCAGCCCGAAGACGACGTCGTGGTTTAACAGCGCGCGGATGTAGCCGTTTTGACGCGGGGTGCGTCCGCCTATGCTGCCGCGTTTGGTGCGGAAATAATATTGTTGGTCGTGATGCTTTTCTTCGTGTTTGTTGTCAGCGGTTTTGGCTTCGACGGCGGCGAGGCGGATGGCGTTGTCGTCCAGATCACCTTGTTCGGCGGCTTCGGCGAGCGCGAGCAATGCGCGGCGGCCGGCGTGGGCGAGTTCGCCCATGAAGGTGAAGTGTTCGAAGCGGCGGCTGATTTGGATATCGAGGGCTTTGCCCAAGGCTTCGAGGTTGCCGTCGAGCGCGCCGCAGAGGCGTTGGAGGACGGTGTTGTCGATGTCTTCAAATTGAAGATGGACGGTATGGGTCATATCTTGTTTCCATGATGATTAAAGGTCGTCTGAAAGGTGCGGGATGCTTTTCAGACGACCTTTCGGTGTTATTTGTTTTGCGCTTGTTCGCGAAGCTCGCGGCGCAGGATTTTGCCGACGTTGGACTTGGGCAGTTCGTCGCGGAACTCGATGTCTTTCGGCACTTTATAAGCGGTCAGCTCGGTACGGCAGAATTCGATGAGTTCTTCTTTGGTCAGGCTCGGGTCTTTTTTGACGACGAAGACTTTGAGTGCTTCGCCTGTTTTTTCGTTGGGCACGCCGATACAGGCGACTTCCATGACTTTATCGTTGTGTGAAACGACTTCTTCGATTTCGTTCGGATAAACGTTGAAACCGGAAACGACGATGAGGTCTTTTTTGCGGTCAACCAGTTTCAGCCAGCCTTTTTCGTCCATCACGGCGATGTCGCCGGTTTCCAAAAAGCCGAGCGCATCTATGGTTTTGGCGGTTTCTTCGGGACGGTTCCAGTAGCCTTTCATCACTTGCGGGCCGCGTACCCAAAGTTCGCCCGGATGTCCGATGCCGACTTCTTTACCGTCTGCATCGCGCAGTTCGACTTCGGTGGAGGGAACGGGCAATCCGATGCCGCCGCTGTATGCTTCGATATTGAGCGGGTTGCAGCACACGCCCGGGCTGGCTTCGGTCAGGCCGTAGGCTTCAACGATAGGCGTGCCGGTGATTTTTTTCCATTTTTCGGCGACGGCTTTTTGAGTCGCCATGCCGCCGCCCAAAGTCAGGCGCAGGTTGGAGAAATCGACGGTGGAGAAATCGGGTTGGTTGACCATGCCGTTAAACAAAGTGTTCACGCCGATGAAGACGCTGATACGCTCTTTTTTGAGTTCGCCGATAAAGCCTTTCATGTCGCGCGGGTTGGTAATCAGGATGATTTTGGAACCGGCGTTGGTGAAAATCATCAGGTTCACCGTCAGGGCGAAGATGTGGTAAAGCGGCAGCGCGGCGATGACGGTTTCTTTGCCTTCGCGCAGTTGGTTCTTAATCCATTCTTTCGCCTGCAGCATATTGGCGCAGATGTTGCCGTGGCTGAGGACGGCACCTTTTGCCACACCGGTCGTGCCGCCCGTGTATTGCAACAGCGCGGTATCTTCGCGGGTCAGGGTAACGGGGCTGAAGGTATGTGCCGCACCTTCTTTCAGGGTCGTCTGAAAAGGGATAGCGCCGGAAATGCGGTATTCGGGCACCATTTTTTTGATTTTGCGCAGCACGAAATTCATCAGCGTGCCTTTGAAGAAACCGAACATTTCTCCGACAGAGGCGACGATGACGTGTTTGATTTGCGTGCGCGGCAGCACCAGCTCCAGCGTGTTGGCAAAATTTTCCAGAACGATGATTGTGGTCGCGCCGCTGTCTTTCAACTGATGCTCCAGCTCGCGCGGGGTGTAGAGCGGATTGGTGTTCACCGCTACCAGACCCGCCTGAAGGATGCCGAAAAGCGCAATCGGGTATTGCAACAGGTTGGGCAGCATAATCGCCACGCGCTCGCCGCGCGGCAGCTTCAGGACGTTTTGCAGATAGGAAGCGAAATTTTCCGCCAGCTTGCCGACTTCGGCGTAAGTGAGCGTTTTGCCCATGTTTTGAAACGCGGGTTGGTGCGCGAATTTTTCAACGCTTTGACGGAATACGTCGCTGATGGAGCTGTATTGCGTGATGTCGATTTCGGCATTGACACCTTGTTCGTAGCTGTTGAGCCAGAGTTTTTCCATATGAATAATCTTATTTCGTTGGTTTTATGGTTGTCTTGAGGTCGTCTGAAAAGGAGGAACAAACCCGTCGCAATGGTTTTCAGACGACCTTTTGTCTTTTTTATTCAAGCGGTAATAATGACGGGCTTGTCGGTGGACATGATAATACCGCCGCCCAAGCAGACGTCGCCGTCGTACAGCACGGCGGATTGACCGGGCGTTACCGCCCATTGCGGTTCGTCGAACACCAGCTCGACCGTTTCATCATCGAGATAACGCAATTCGCAGGGCGCATCCGCCATGCGGTAGCGGGTTTTGCAGGTGTAGCGCCCTTCTTTCGGACGTTCGGGCAGCGTGAAACTCAAATCGTTCATGACGAGGCTGCGGGTATAGAGCAGCGGATGGTCATGACCTTGTACGACGATGAGTTCGTTTTTTGTCAAATCCTTCGCGGCGACAAACCACGGCTCGCCTGCGCCGCCGATGCCCAATCCTTTGCGCTGTCCGAGCGTGTAGAACATCAGCCCGACGTGTTCGCCGACGGTTTTGCCTTCGGGCGTGACCATTTTGCCGTTGTTGGTCGGCAGGTATTTTTGCAGGAACTCGCGGAACGGACGTTCGCCGATGAAGCAGATGCCGGTACTGTCTTTTTTGGCGGCAGTCGGCAAATTGAATTCGGCGGCAAGGCGGCGGACTTCAGGTTTTTCCAAACCGCCCAACGGGAAAATCGCGCGCTCGAGTTGGAAAGGCTTGAGGCGGTAGAGGAAATAGCTTTGGTCTTTGTTTTGATCCAAACCTTTGAGCAGGTAATGAGTGCCGTTGCGGACTTCTTTGCGCGCATAATGCCCTGTGGCAATGGTATCCGCGCCCTGCTCTATGGCGTAGTCCAAAAAGCATTTGAATTTGATTTCTGCGTTACATAACACATCCGGATTCGGCGTGCGCCCCGCGCTGTATTCTTTGAGGAAATAGGCGAATACGTTGTCTTTGTATTGGGCGGCAAAATTGACGATATCGATGTCGATACCGATGATGTCGGCGACGGCAATGGCATCGAAAGAGTCTTGCTTGATGCTGCAATATTCGTCATTGTCGTCGTCCTCCCAGTTTTGCATAAACACACCGCGCACTTGATAACCCTGCTGCTTGAGCAGGGCGGCGGTTACGGAGGAATCGACACCGCCGGAGAGTCCGACGATGATGTTTGAAGGTTGTTGAGTAATGTCCATAAAGAGGATATGGGTAGGAAACAGCAGTTTTTAAAGGCGGATTTTAGCACATTTTGATGAAGGGATAAGGAAGGCTACCCCATAAGGCTGATGGGGCTTGAATGATGTTTTATTGTATAGTGGATTAAATTTAAACCAGTACGGCGTTGCCTCGCCTTGCCGTACTATTTGTACTGTCTGCGGCTTCGTCGCCTTGTTCTGATTTAAATTTAATCCACTATAAATTCAAGAAATTAAATGATATTTAATAGAAAAAAGCCGTCTGAAATCGCTATTATTGGTTTTCAGACGACCTTTTACTTATTCGGATGCGTCGGCTGCTTTTTCTTTTTGTCGGGTGAACACATCGCCCTTTCTGTAAGCATTGCGCTTTCCGTGCAAACTATAATACTCGACAAGCTGTCCGTTTCTCCGCACGAAATATCCGCGGTCTTTTTCATATTTCGGACAATGCGTGTACCAAGAATCGTCGCCTTCGCTGCAATAGCTCAAATACAGTTTGCCGCGTTTGACATAGCCTTTTACCTTGCCGCTGCCGCCCGGACCATTCGAACGGCCTTCATTCCACTCTCCGGAAATAATGTATTTCGGTGATTGTTTAATATTAAAATATTTACCGTAGATACCATCTTCCAGTTCTTGCTCATACCCCCAATTTCCAGAAAAATCAGCGGCTAATGCTTGACCTGCAAACCATAATGCACACGCTGCAAGAATATATTTCTTCATTTTAGCCTCATCGTTCAATCAATAATAAACAGATGGCATTTTATGACGAAGCAGAATATGTGTCTATCACAAAAGGTCGTCTGAAATGACAGTTTCAGGCGACCTTTTTTATCACATTATAATAACTTCCATCACCATTTCAGACGACCTCAATCCAAAATCTTGCCGACGATTTCGCCCACGTCTTTCGACAAGCCTTCCTGCGCCCGAATGCGCTGCAATTCTTGTTTGACCAAGTTTTTGCGGTGCGGCTCGAGCTTGTTGCAGAGGTTGAACGCCTGTACTAAGCGGGCGGCGACCTGCGGGTTGAAGCGGTCGATTTCGATGACTTTGTCGGCGATGAAGCGGTAGCCGCTGCCGTCTTCTGCGTGAAAATGCGGGACGTTGCGGCTGAAGCTGCCGATGAGCGAACGGGCTTTGTTGGGGTTTTCGAGACTGAATTTCGGATGCTGCAAGGCAGTTTGAACCTGTTGCAGGGTGTCGCTGCGGCGGCTTAAACCGACGAGGGCAAAATATTTGTCCATGACCAGCGCGTCGTCTGAAAACTTGTCGGCAAACTGCGCCAGCAGGCGGTTGCGCGTATCGCTTTCGTTGCCGTTGACGGCGGACAGGATGCCCCATTCGTGGGTCATGTTTTGCGCCATTTCGCCGTATTTTTCGGCAACGGTTTCGATGTGCGCGGGGTCGGCGCGCAGGACGAAGGCGCGGCAGACGTTGCGCAGCGTGCGCCAGCCGGCGGTTTCGGGGCTGTACTCGTAGCTTTGGTTTTCCTGCTTCGCCGCCTGACGGTTCAATTCGTGCCATTTCGGCAGGAAGTGGACGGCAAGCGTATCCAACAAGGCTTCGCGCGCCTGATGGTAGCGCAGCGGGTCGATGTTTTCTGTGCCGTCCCACAGCTCGGCTTCAGACGGCACGCCCAAAAGCAGGGCTTTGAAGGCGTTGTCCAAGAGGTCGTCTGAAATGACTTTTTCGACGGCGGCAAGCAGTTTTCCATGTTTCGGCAACTCGACGCTGCCTGAAAGCGCGGCAAGGTTGGCGGCGACGGCGCGGCGGTAGAGCGTTTGGGCGGCTTCCCAGCGCGTGAAGGCGTCGCTGTCGTGGGCAAGCAGGAGCAGCAGGTCGTCGTCGCTGTACGGATAGTTCAGATGCACCGGCGCGCTGAACCCGCGCAGCAGCGAGGGAACGACGGCTTCGGTTACGCCTTCGAGCGGGAAGGTCTGTTCGGCTTCGGTCAGCAGCAACACGGCTTCGGTTGCGCGTTTGCCCTGATAGTCGAATGCCACCGCTTCGCCGTTGCGGTTCAACAGCCCGATTTTGACCGGAATCATCATCGGCTGTTTGTCCGCCATATCGGGCGTGGGCGGCACGGTTTGTTTAATGGTCAACTCGAAAACATTGTTTTTCAGACGACCTTCCGCTTCCAAAACGGGCGTGCCCGCCTGGCTGTACCACAAGGCGAACTGGTCGAGATTGATGCCGTTCGCGTCCGCCATCGCCGCGCGGAAATCGTCGCAGGTAACGGCCTGCCCGTCGTGTCGTTGGAAATAGAGCTTCATGCCTTTTTGGAAGCCCTCTTCACCGAGCAGGGTGTGATACATCCGCACCACTTCCGCGCCTTTTTCATAAACGGTCATGGTGTAGAAATTGTTCATCTCCTCGTAGCTGGCGGGACGCACAGGATGCGCGGTCGGGCCTGCGTCTTCGGGGAACTGGTGCTGGCGCAGCAGGCGGATGTTTTCGATGCGGCGCACGGCGCGGCTGGCGCGGTCGCCGGAAAATTCTTGGTCGCGGAACACGGTCAGCCCTTCTTTCAGCGAAAGCTGGAACCAGTCGCGGCAGGTCACGCGGTTGCCCGTCCAGTTGTGGAAATATTCGTGTCCGACCACGGATTCGATGCCTTCGAAATCGGTATCGGTGGCGGTGCGGCTGTCGGCAAGGACGAACTTGGTGTTAAAGATGTTCAAACCCTTGTTTTCCATCGCGCCCATATTGAAATCGCCCACGGCGACGACCATGAAAATATCCAAGTCGTATTCCAAACCGAAGCGCGTTTCGTCCCACTTCATCGCGTTTTTCAAGGACTCCACGGCAAAGCCGACCTTGGGCTTGTCCGCTTCGGTGGTGTAAAACTCGATTTTGACGTTCCTGCCGCTCATGGTGGTGAAACGGTCTTCCGTGACCGCCAAATCGCCCGCAACCAAAGCAAACAGATAGCTCGGTTTGGCAAACGGGTCTTCCCATTTCACCCAATGGCGGCCGTCTGAAAACTCGCCGCCGTCGATTTTGTTGCCGTTGGAAAGCAAAACGGGATAGCGTTTTTTGTCCGCGACAATGGTGGTCGTGAACTTGGACATTACATCCGGACGGTCGATGTAGAACGTGATTTTGCGAAAGCCCTCCGGCTCGCACTGGGTAAACAGATTGTCGCCGGAAGCATACAGTCCCATCAGCGATTTGTTTTCCGCCGGCAGGATTTCGGTTTCCACTTCGACGGTGAAGCGTTCGGACGGTACGTCTGCAATCGTCAGCGTCTCGCCTTTCAACACATAATCTGCCGCCGTCCCGTTGATTTTGACGGACAAGAGTTTCGCCGAACCGTCCAACACCAGCGGTTCCCCCACCCTCTGCGGCTCGACCGTCAAACGCGACTTCACAATGGTTTGCGGTTCGGCAATGTCAAAATGCAGGTCGGTTTCGAGAATGCGGTAGGCAGGCGTTTGGTAATCTTTCAGATAACGGACGGTTTTGCTCATAGTTTTGCTTTCGGGTTAGGAATCAATTAAAGAAATGAAAAGAGATAGAGTGGACAACTTTCATCGGACGGCTTCGCTGCGCCTTGTCCTGACGGCTGTCATCCCCTATTGGGTCGTCTGAAAATGCAATCTTAACAAAATAACAAACTTCGCACCCATCATCCCACAAAAATACCTTTTATCCAATATTTCATGCCACAAAGTCAGGTGCGACCCCGTCTTTCGTTTACGCTGTTAGAATGCCCCCTTCGCCCCCGCACGGGTATAATCCGTTGCCATATCGGCAATAGCGGAATGACCGAAATTGCTTTAGGATTTCGGGCAGCCAACCGCCCGATCCGACAAGGAGCGGATGAACCTTTACCGGCATTCCCGTTCCAATCCGTCAGGTTTTGATTATCTTTGAGGTGTGATAAATATGTCTTCCAAACCTTTTCTCCTTTTGTGTTCCACATTGACTGCATTGCTATGCGCCTGCAGCGCCGGCAACGAAGCGGCAGAAGCCAGCGCATCCGGAGCTTCAAATGCGTCGGCAGCCGCAGCCTCCCAAGCCCCGGCACAAGCCGCCGCTTCCGAGGCAGCATCAGCCTCCGCGCCTTCCGCCACACAAAATCTGACCGGTTTGGATCAGGCAAAATGGCAAACCTACCGCTGCAAAGACAACGGCAGCGTATCAGTCCGCTATTTCAAAACAGAGGACGGCGCCGCGGCGCAAGTACGCTTTAAAGGTGCCGAATTTGTCGCACCTTTCAGCCCCGAAATGAGCAACGAAGATTTGAACGCCTTTAGCGACGGTCAATACACTTGGACAATCGGCAACTTTACGGAAACCGATTTCTACAAGGAAGACGGCGGTTTTCTGGTTCATCATGAAGCCTCGGAAGAAACACCTGACAACATGACGGACAACCTGCTGCTGCAAGAATGCGCCCCGTCCCAATAGCATTGCCGTTTTAGAGAAAATCATCTACCCGCTTCCTCCCCGATACACGCCATACAAACCAAAAGGTCGTCTAAAAACCTCAAATCGAGATTTTCAGACGACCTTTTCTTCTGCCTGCTTTAGAACGTGTGTTTCAACGTAGCGGTCAGGCTGCGCGGCGTGCCGTAAACGTGGATGTCGGGCATGGGGCGGTAGCGTTTGTTGAACACGTTTTCAAAATCCAAACCGATGCGGGTGGATTTGCCGATTTTGTAATGCGCGGTCAAGTCTAGCGTGGCGTATGGGCGTTGGGTCAAGGCTTCTTTACCGGCAGCGGTGAGGGGCTGGTATTCATCAGATACTGCGTTTGTACCGCTTTGCCAGTTGACGTTTGCACCCAAGTTTAGGCGGTCGGTAACGTCATACGCAGTAAAGAGTTTGAAAAGGTGGATAGGATAAGAAGGGTTGACCAAATTGCCCGCATCGTTTTTGAGTTTGGAGTACGCATAAGAAGCATTGATCAGCCATTTGTCGCTCAAGCGTCCGCCGACGGACAATTCCACACCTTTGGTCGTTGTGTTGTTAACAGATTCATAGTAAATACGTTGATGTTCATCATCGCGAATTTCTTTCCCCAAATGGTCGCGTTTATTGATAAATGCAGCCGCAGAAGCGTTCAAACGGTCTTCAAACCACGAGGCTTTTAAGCCGAGTTCATATGTTTTGCCGCGTTGCGGTTCGAGCGGTTTGCCGTTTCGATCCAAATAGCGCGGTTGCGGGCGGAATATGGTGGTATAGGAGGTGTAGGCTGTCAGATTGTCGTTTAAATCATAACTTGCGCCCAAATAGGGGATAAATACCTTGTTTTTATGCCTGCTGTCGGCAAAATGGTTGCGATCGGAACTGTAGCGGTATTGCCAATCGACAAACCGTCCGCCGCCTATCAATGCCAGCCTGTCGGTCAGTTTGAAACGGGTCGAACCGTAAACAGAGAGGTTTTTCATATGGGCAAAGCCGTCGCGAATGTAGGGTATGGCCGGTTTTGTGAAATTTCCGTCAAAACGGCGCAAATCAGGGACAATCCCATCTTCATTTTCTTCGTAATATGAAGGAGTTTCCTTATTGTACTGATAGCTGATGCCGGCATTGAATTCATGTTTGCGTCCCCAAAGCGGGTAATCGCCGTCCAAATTCAGAGAAAAATCTTGGTCGGTGTACTTGGCTTGGTCGCGCTCGGCAACAAATACAGCGGAATAGTCCGGATAAATGGTAAAAGGACCAGCCATGCCGGAAACTGCATCACTTTTCCCATAAGTATGGCTGTAGTTGCCGTTCAGAGCCCAACCGTTTTCAAACTCATGATTGATAGAGGTGAAGATTTCCGCACTGTTTTCTTTACCGTAAGCCCATTTTGCCGAGGAATTACTGCGCGGTGAGGCTGCAAACGGTTTGAAAGGTTGATTGTTTCTAGGGTTTCCCGCTACGGTCAGATAGCTGAAAGGCGAACTGCCGGTATTGCGGAAACGGTGTATTTCCGTACCGAGGCGCCAGTGGGTTTGCGGCGTGAGGTCGTAGGACAGAATGCCGTAGAAAGTGTGATTGTGGCGCGAAGTGTTCGGCAAGTAATCGCCGCCGTGGTCGCTGACCAAAATGGCGCGGCCGCGCAAGGTATTATCGGCATTCAGAGGATGATTGGCATCAAGGACGAAGCGGTAGTGTTTCCAAGACCCCACACCGGCTTCCACGCTGACGGCAGGTTTGGCAGTCGGTTTTTTGCGTTCCAAAGCAACCGTACCGCCCGGTTCGCCCATACCGCCGTTGGACAAACCGCTTGCGCCGCGCACGACGACGACTTGTTCGTACAATGCGCTGTCCAGATTATTGGTGCCGCGACGTATAGCTTTACCGTCGTAAAGGAATTTGGGCGCGCCGTCTACGGAAATGCTGTCAATCGCCTGACTGCGCGAAATAAACTCGCTGTGGCCGGAGACATTGTTGCCCATTTTGCTGTGGAACACGCCCGGTGTTTGTTTCAACACGTCCTGCAAGGTATCCAAACCTTGGTCGTCCATTTGTTTTTCGGTAACGACGGACAAAGACTGCGGCGTTTCGCGCTGGGTCAGGCGGATGCCTGTGGCGGCGGAAGAAGTCGGAATGGTGTAGTTTGAGGTTGTCTGTTTGCCGATGCCCCGTACTTGGACAGTAGGCAAATCAACCTGCTCAACCCCATCCCCTGCACCTAAGGAGTAAGCAGACAAAAGTGCCGCAGCAACAGCAACCGGCAAACGCGCAGGACGAAATTTAGATAATGGCATGGTGTCTCCTAATTATTTAGCCGTCCGAACGGCAGCGGAGTTCCAAACCTCCTTGCACCATTCGGCAGCAAACGGCTTTTTATGCATTAAATAAGAATTTTTATCAAATTTCTGTAATGGGATGAAATAAAACGGTCGGAGTATAGGAAACTGACGGGCATGAATCAAATAATTTACACAGTCCCCGATACATCATTTTCATCTGCATGACCATCTTTCATTCTCAATCAAACAAATCTGACAGCCGCAAAAAAGTCGTCTGAAAAGTTTCAGACGACCTTTGGCTGATTTATGTGAAAGATAAATCTGTTGTATCAATTTTCCAAATTCAACTTAAGTGGCAGCGGTGAGGCATTTTGCTGATAGGTTTCAAAATCGACAGTTTTCTATCATCCAATCCTAACTTTCATCCACATGGAGTCTATACTTGCCACAATGACGACATTGAAAAAGATAACCTGCCATGTCGCCATCTCGACTGAGACATTCCTCCAAAATATCACGGTCAAATCCATCCGAAAGTTCATAATCTGCCAAGATAGCTTCTTTTTCCGGCATCTGGTTCAGTTCATCCATTCCCACATGATCAATGAAATTACAGAAATCATCACAACAAGCTAACCAATATTCCCCCTGCCAGCTGCTATAACCCGGCGTGGTACGGAAAAAGTTTTTAACCCGATCCGGATCGCTGACCATTTCAGATTCTGCATCTTGAATATAATCACCATCAAACTTATCTGCCGCAGCTCCACTGGCTACACACTCCAAACAAAGACAATCAATCTCCTCTGTCGCATACATACTATCCAAATAAAGATCAGGAACACAGCCGCAAACCTGACAAACAAGACCGTCTTGATTGCGCTCAATTGGACCAAATTCCAGTTGATAAATATTCGGATGATAAGGAAATTTAACGTGGCTCATGATTTCAAATCTTTAATTTTAGGTTAAAACAGCCTTACTTGAAGCTTTTGCCCCAAGCTTTATTGGCAAATACGATACTGTAAACAAAATGTGCAACTCTCTGCATAATTTGGATTTTACACTGTTTCAGATAACAGACGATTTAGTATGGCATTTTCTGATTACCCAATCAATTTTAAAAAATCCGACAGCCGCAAAAAAGGTCGTCTGAAAAGTTTCAGACGACCTTTGGCTGATTTATGCGAAAAATAAAACCGTTGTATCAATTTTCCAAATTCAATTTAAGTAGCAGCGGTGAGGCATTTTGCTGATAGATTTCAAAATCCAAAGCCTTCTGTTCTTCATTCCAGCGCAATCTACGGGAAGGGCTGGAATGTTTTGCCAAAACGCTTTCTAAAGCAGCACGGCGTTTACCGGCAGGCAGTCGGTATAACTCTAAAGCGGCTTGGAATGCGCGTTGCTGCATGGCGGTATCTTGCAGGCGATGGACGTTGGAGTCGTAGGCAGGAAGAGTAATAGCGTAAGTGATACAGCCAACACTATTGCCCATACACGCCCATTTTTTAGCGAATGTTTGGTTCATATCTTCCGGAGGCATCCATTTCGCCTTAGTGTCATTTTTCAAAATAGCCATTTTTTCCGGTTTGCAGTAGGCGGCGAAGTAAGGCGAGATGTGGGCTAATGTATGTTCTGCATCCACATTAGGACGCAATAGAAGAGAAAACATTATGTCGGTATACTGTATTTCTCCGTTCATTAATGTCAGCAACTCATAAAATCCATTCACATTCATGTACCACTTCTGTAAGAACCATAATCTTTGCTGTTCAAATTCCCATCGCCGTAGTGAATTGGCACTTAACCGAAACTCTTCTTGAACTGCCAAACAAATATTTTGTTCCTCTGCTGTCAGAACATCAAACATCCCATCACATTCGGCAGGCAGACGGTTCGCCCACTCGGGTTTTTCGTACAGCATTTGCGCGGCAAGGTCGGTATTCCTTCGGATAACGGCATTCCCTATCATGGCGTAAATCAACTCAGGATCATTATTCAGCATACTGCGCCCTGTCTTGATGTTGCGGCAAACGCGCTTCCATGCCTCGGCTTCCCGCCCTTCCGCCCAATCAAGTGCGGCAGGTTTTCTACCGTATGTCACGAATTGCAGTTTTGGAAGCGGTTTATTAGCAATACCATAATCATCATTAGGCCAATCTCTTGAAACAAAAATATCGTAGTCGGCAAGCCTGTCTACATTGGCTAACAGTTCGGCGTATTTTTCCACCCCAGCTTTCGATTTCGGCAAGTCGGCACGCACTTCAGCCAAGCACTCTTGCGCCGTTGTACCACAGTCCAATGATTTATCATCGTACTCAGGGACAATAAGCCGCCTGCCTTGCAATTCCTGATTCTGCTTAAGGATATCTTGGTTGTTATTGCTTTGGAGGTCGCTTCCGAAACGCTTCATCAAATCGGCACGGTCGGCATCATTTTTCGTGCTGAATTCCAGCAGCCACAAGGCATCTATGCCGTTTTTCAAAGACGGTGACGGGGTGGACTGAATGGAGAGCAGCGCCAAATCCTCCTGCGCGGCTTGGATTTCGCGCTGTTTCAGATAATAGGGAACGATGTAGAGGACGACCGCTATGACAAGCAGCAGGATGACCAGCGTCCAAAGCAAGTATTTCCAGAAACGTTTCATGATGTTTTTATAGAGTCAGGCAAAATAAGGCGATTATACTGTGTATCGGCTTTATTTTTTGCATTTGCCATATCAAAAGGGCCAGATATCCATACCCGGCCCTTTTATCTTTTCAGACGACCTTTTAACTCCCCAACCTTACATCAATATGTCGTCTGAAACCTACTCTATCCCCGCCCATTTGTGCGTCTGCACGCTCAACTGCCAATGCACGGGCGCATCGGGGCGGCTGTTTAAGAGACCGATTTGGCGGATGGTGTCGTAGATGTTCATCACGCCGTTTTGTTCGCAGGGCGAAAGGTAGTAACGACGCGCGCGGATTTTGCGTTCCATGTTTTGGCAGAACGCAACGACATCGCCGTCCGCCACGATGCGTACTTCGTCGGCTTCGGAGATACAGCCATTTTCATATTTGGCGGCGTAGCAGGCTTTGGGGCTGGTGGCGACATAGTCGATTTGCGGCGGTGCGGGCTTGAGTCCGTTGGTTTCGATACAGAGGAAATAGCCTTCCGCCTTGAGCGCGTCCAGCAGCGTATCGAGATGCGGCTGTATGGTCGGCTCGCCGCCGGTGATGATGATATTGCGCGCGGTGTAGGTTTTCAGACGGCCTAAGATGTCGGACAGGCTCATCATGCCGAATTTCAAATAATCGGTATCACACCAGCCGCACGCCAGATTGCATTTGCCCAAGCGGACGAAAACGGCAGGCATGCCCGTGTTCCAGCCCTCGCCTTGCAGGCTCTCGAAGATTTCAACGATGCGGTATTGCGGATTTTCGGGGGCGACACTGATTTTTTTCATACCGCCAACACCGCTGCCGCCGCCAGCATCGCGGGCAGGCCTTGCTTGACGAGTATGCCTTTATTGCCGGAAGAGAACGCGCCCCATGCGGCGGCAATCAATACGAAGCCGAGAAACAGAATCGTTGCCCCGTAAACGGCATTGTCCGGCGCGGCAAACCGCGACCAAACCAGCCCGATGCCGAGAAAGCCGTTATACAGCCCTTGGTTGCTGAACAGGGTCTGCACGCGCTTTTGTTCCATAAATTCATAAGGCAGCTTGAAAATTTCCGCCGCTTTTTCGCTGGGAATCTGCGTCATTTCAAGCCAGGCGATGTAGAAATGTTCGGCGGCGACGAGGAGGACTAAGAGGGTGGAGAGGAGTTTCATGGGTGTTCCTTTTAATGGGTGTGTTGGTATGAAAGGCCGTCTGAAAAAACGGGGAATCCGTACAGAAGAAAAAACCATTTTACGGTAAGCAAATAAGGACGCCCCACACCGTCATTCCCGCGCAGGCGGGAATCCAGACTTTGGTTTTTCAGAAATATTTAAAAATTGCAGTAATTCCAAATCTCTGGATTCCCGCCTGCGCGGGAATGACGCAGTTGGGCATACCTTATTTGAATTTACTCTACGGATACGTGCAAGATATTCCCTACTCCCCTTCATACTCTGCACACGATGTCGGCGTTTCCCACAATTTCACGCTGCACACTTTCAGCCCCGCGTTTTTCAAACGATCATACATTTCGACCGCCATATTTTCGGCAGTGGTGCGGCAGGGCAGGCACAGGGTTTTCATGTTCCAGCCCTCCAAGAGCGCGGCGATTTGGCATTCGCGGCCGTTGCCGCCGTGGTAGATAAACGCGTGGTCGAAAGGGTCGGTAATGTGTTTTTTCACAATGGCTTTGAGGTCGGTGAAATCCATCACCATGCCGTCTTTCGCGCCACCCCGTATGGGGTCGTCTGAAACGGTGATTTCGAGTTTGTAGGTATGCCCGTGCAGGTTTTGGCATTTACCGTCATGCCCGTCGAGCATGTGCGAGGAGTCGAAGGTGAATATCTTGGTAATTTTCATGGTGGGTACTTTAAATCGGTAAATAGCCCTGAAAGCCGATTTCGGCAGGCTTGCCGTGCGGATTCGGGGTCAGGCGGATGGTGTGATTGCCGATGCGGTCGAGCCGGAGCAGGTTGTCCACGTCTTTTAAGTTGTCTTTATGCTGCTGGATATGGTCGGTCAACAGGGTTTGCAGGGCTTTTTGTTTGGCTTCGGCGGGCGTAGCAGCAACGAACAGTCCGAAAGCGTGCGCCTCGGCAAGCTGCCCCGCGCGATAACCGCCGACATTGACGAAATACAGGTGCGGGACGTTTTCAGACGACCCCTTCGGCTCGGCGTGGTCGGATACATCGACATCGTAACCGTCCACCCATTCGACAACCAGCCAGCCGTCGATGTGGATTTTGTCCGCATCGCCGAACCATGCAGCTTTAAGCGCGGGGATGGCTTCGCGGTAGTCGTCGCACACGGCAAATTGGATGTCGTGCACTTCGATATTGGAGCGGCCTGCGTTACCGCCGAGATAGAACATATAAAGTTTGGGCATCTTCGTCCTGACGTATTTTGGAAATTTGGGAACCGACTGCCCGCCGCCTGCTTACCCGCCCAATTTCCTACTCAAACTTTCCGTATATTCCTCGCGTTCGGCGCGGCTGGTTTCGGGGAGGTGGGTGTTGAGCGACGACCATTTCCACCTGCTGCGCGCTTTGTTGAGTTCGGACGGGAGTTTGTCCGGCGTCCAGGGCGCTTTGCGGCTGTGCAACTCGACTTGCGATTGCGCCGCATGGCCGCGCGTTTGCAGGATGTGGAGCAAATCGAGGGCGCGGGCGGCGAGCAGGGTCAGGGTTTCGGGGTCGGTGTGCAGGGTTTGGCGACCGGTGAGCTTGTCGGAAATGGTGCGGGTATTGGGCAGGATACCGCCCAAAAAACCGCCGATTGCCGTACCCAATCCGAGCGAACCGCCGAGCGTGGCGATGTCCAGCCCCAAGCCGATGAGTGCGCCGGTTGCCGCGCCCGTGCCGGTACGGATGCCGTATTGCTTGAGCAACTCGCTGTCGAATGGATCTTGATGGAAGGCTTTGGGTACCCAGTCGCCGCCGTCGATTTCGCTGTGGTAGAAGCGGTAGAGGGCAAACAGCCGCTGCTGCATCTGTCGTTCGAGCTGGCGGATTTCTGCCTGCATGGTTTGCAGGACGGGCGCGGGGTCGTCGTTTTCGTCGATTTCCTGCGTGAAGGCTGCCATATCGAGCAGGAAACCTGCGATTTCGTGCCGCGCTTCTTTGTCCAGACGCGTCCATTCGCGGCGGCGGGAAGCGGTCAGACGGTCGATGATGTCGTGTTGCGGCAGCATGGTGGCGAGCTTGTTCCAAAGGTTCAATTCGCCTTCAAAATCGAAGGCGACAGTGTCGAACCCTGCGAAAACGTGGAGATTGCGACGCGCCAACATGGTTGTCCACGCTTCAGGAAGCTGTCCGCCGGTAAAGTTGAACACGGGCATGACCGGTTTGGCGCACCATGAAAGAATGGTCAATTCGTCCCGATATTTGTCGAGGACGGGTTCGCGCGCGTCGATGACGTACAACGCCATGTCGCTTTGCAGAAGCTGCCGCAGCACTTTGGCTTCTTGGTTGAAATCGTGATGCGCGCCGTGGCTGTCGAGGAACTTTTGCAGCCGCTCGATGCCGTCGGCGCGTGTGTCCGTGTTGGTTTCCAGCCAATCCAAAACGCCGCCCGCGTCTTCGAGTCCGGGCGTATCGTACAGGTACAGCAGCGTGTCGGTGCCGTCGGTAATCGCGGCTTCTTCGACATGGCGCGTGGTGGACGGAGCGTTTTTGACTTCGCCGAACCCGCTGTCGCGCAACAGGGTGCGCAGGAGCGAGGTTTTGCCGGTATTGGTGTGCCCGACAACGGCGAGTGAAAGGGGTTGGTTGTTCATCATATTTTGAGAGAATGGATTTTCAGACGACCTTTTTCAGGATGGCGGCTTAACAGGGCATTGCAAGTGCGTTATTGGCTTTTCAGACGACCTTCCTGCGCCGCCTTGTCAGGTTCCAGCCATGCCACATCGCACTCTGCCAGCGCATTGCGCCAGTGGTCCAATGTTTCGGACAGGTCGTCTGAAAGCGCCCGTTCCGTCAAAAGCTGTACCACTGCCCCGCCCTGCGCCGCTTCCGAAAGTCGGACAATCTGCCGCAACACGCCGCGGTCGGGGACGGTTTCCGCGCGCACGCCGATGAGGAGCTGGGCAGGTTTCTGTTTCAATTCCGCCTCCAAAGCGGCAACTTCTTCCCGATTCGCCGCCACGCCTTTATCCAGCCATTCCTGCGCCAGCCTGCCCGCAAACCATGTGCCTTCGTGCCATTCGGTTTCCAGCATGACTGCCCACTTGGGCGCGTCGTTTAAGGTGATTTTCGGGGAAACGGCGGACACGGTTTCCCGACGCGTATCCGCATCGACGATTTTGTTCTGCCAACGGCGGATGACCGCCTGATAATAAGGCTTCTCCAAATCCAGCTTGCTTTGGCTTGTTTTTAAAAAGATTTTGCATACCGCCCAAGCCAGCAGGCGCGGCAGGATGCCGTAGCAGGCAATGCTGCCGACCAACAAGCCCGACCACGCGCGCGCATCGGCAATGTTGCCGTTCAGACGACCTTCGACCACCGCCCGCGCATCGGGGGCAGGGAAACCGAGTTTCGACGGCAGCCATGCCAACATTTCCACTGCGCGTACCGAAGCGGCATTGCTCAACAGCGTGCTTTCCCAGTTGAACGTATATTGGCGCACCAAAAGCAGCAGCAATACCGACACCAGCATTCCGCCCAATGTGCAAAGCCATAGACTGTGCGAAGTCGCGCCGGCAA
The DNA here is from genome assembly GCF_001810355.1 of Neisseria sp. HMSC074B07. Taxonomy (NCBI): domain Bacteria; kingdom Pseudomonadati; phylum Pseudomonadota; class Betaproteobacteria; order Neisseriales; family Neisseriaceae; genus Neisseria; species Neisseria sp. HMSC074B07. The sequence continues at coordinate 26,892 of NZ_KV800908.1, forward strand.
TCCAACGCGCCGAAGGCTGCCGCCATTCGTCCGCATACAGCCGAAACACCGCCTGATTGACGGGATCTTTACCCCGAAACCACGTCGCCGGACTGCTGAAAAACCGCCCCACTTTCACGCGCAGGAACAGCGATGCCAGCCATACCGCCAACATCAGCGTATTCATACCCAACACACCCGCCAAAATCAGGAAGAAATTCAGCCCTTGGCTGTCCATCAGAAGGTAAGTGCCTGAAAAGCCCGTGCTGAACATCGCCGCAGCCGCCACAATCCACAGCCAAAACGACCCGGTCCGTACTTGTTCCAAGGTATGCCGAAGCTGGCGGTCTCTGTCTATCATCTCCGCGCGGCGGATGATTTTGCCTTCCACGCCGCCCTCGACATGACACAACGCCTCCGTCGCCTGCACGGGATCGCCGGCAAAAATATAGCCGCCCTCTTCCAAAATACGGACAAGTTCGGCGAGTTTTCGGGATGGGTTCAACATAAAAAGGTCGTCTGAAAGGGATAGTGAAAACGCAAAGATTTTATCACAGCCCTTTTCAGACGACCTTTGTATTTTAAATATGCGGCTCAGGCAAACCGTTTCGCTCAAGTGGCGGAAGAGAGGTTGCCGCTATTCCCCGTCTTGGAAAATCACGTCGTTTTCAAACCGCGCCATATTGTGCAGCCCGTCGGTCAGGGCGATGCCTTTCAGTTCGTGGCGGCGAACCAAGTCCAACGCTGCTTCCTTGCCGGAAACGGGATGGCAGCGGGCAGGTCCCATGTGTTGGAAGCGGTCGGTGTAAAAGACATATAAATAACCGTCCCGCGCGTAAAGCCCGCCGTCTTTGCGGTTTATCCCGACAAAAAGCGGCTGCTCCGCCAATTGGTTCCAAACAATATATTTCACGGATTTCGCCAAATCAGCCGAATATTTTTCCACCAACCCGATCAGCAACACATTCTCCTGCGGCGTGTTGCCGGCAAAAAAACTCAGCAATTCGTCATCTTCGACATTTGTAAACTGCTTGAACAACTCCTCCGCCCGCGCGGGTGTAACCTTATAGGGATTGGAAAAACCGACGATGGCTATCGGATGAAATTGCAGCGGCAGCTTGGCATCGGTGCCGATGGACAACGCCTCCATTTTTTCTCGGGAAGCCGCCATGCCATCCGCGCCGTTCACACGCATCAGCCACGAAAGCGCGCATTCGAAATGTTCGCCGTCCTGTCCTCGGTATTCCATCAGTTGAATGCCCAGCGAGTGCGCGACACGCAGAACATTACTCAAATTATTGAACTGGTCTGCCTTATCCAACGCGCCGACCAAAGCGATGCCGTCTAAAGCGCCGTCCTGTCCGTCTGAAAAAGCCCGCGCCGCTTCATAGTTTTCAAACACATATAAAACCGTCCGCCCGTCTTTCAGACGACCTATATAAGGGATGCCCGTCCCTTCCGATACATCCGCCTGCATGGCAGAAAGCGGCACATACACTTTATCTTTCGCATAAATCGCCCGCGCCGCGCCTTCGCTTTTTTCCTGTGCGGAAAGTCTGCGCGGCTCTTCTGCCGTTTCGCCGGACGGCTTGTTCCCAAAAATTTTCGACAAAATACTCATTCTGTTTTCCTTAATGTATTGGTATGCGCCCGCCTGACTGCTTTTCTGCACAACAGAACGGCGGCAAACCGGGCGCGCAAGATTTTATCACAGCCTTTTTCAGACGACTTGCATTATCCCTAAGATACCGTCCATAATAGCTTTATGCATTAAGCAAGGAAAAACAATGACTATCCGAACCACAACGTTATCCCTACTCACCCTGCTCACCCTCTTTCCGACGATTGCCGCCGCGAACGACGAACCGCCTGCCGACGGCGACACTTGGGTGGACCACCGCCACGAAGTCGTTTCCAAACGCTTGGACAAATGGTCCAACCGCATCGACGACTGGTTTGGCGAACCCGATCCAGACCACCCTGCCGACGCCAACCTGCGCGTCATGCTCGATACCGAATGGAACCCTGACGACAAGTTTACCGTGACGCCCCGCGTACGGGGTCGTCTGAAACTGCCGACCTTGGAGAAAAAAGTCCATGTGATTTTCGGTGACGACTCTTTGGACGACGAGCTGAAACACGAAGCCAACGCCTACCGCAACCGTACCAATACCAACGGCAGGATATTCGACGCATCCCAAAGCCGCGACAACAATGCTTCCCTTGCCGTACGCTGGTCTGAAGTATTCGCCAAACAGCGCACCGATACCGACTTCGATATCGGTATCCGCTCCGGCAGCGACCTGTACGCCCGCGCCAAAAGCTCGAGCAATTGGCAACTGACCGACAACATCGACACCAGTTTGGAGCAAATCTACCGTTACGGCATCAAGAGCAAACACCATGTCCGTACCAACTGGGAAACGCGCTACATCCCCAGCGAAAAAAGCTTTATCGCCAATCAGGCACACCTGCAATACGAACACGATAAAACCGAAGACTGGACATGGGGCAACAGCCTCTTCCGCCAACACAACCTCGGCAAACACCGCCACGTCAACTACGGCGTGTACACCGGCGGCAATATCGAAAAACGCAAAGCCGCCCTCAATACCTACGGTCCGTTTACCACCTACCGCCAACCGATTTGGCGCAACTGGCTGTTTACCCAAACCGAAGTCAACTACTACAACAACCGCAAGGAAAACCAAAAACACCGCGTCGGTGCGCTGTTAAGGATTGAAGCCTTGTTCTGATGCGAAAAGGTCGTCTGAAAGCCTGTTGCCGGACTCAATCCCGTCAATACAGCTTTCAGACGACCTTTTTTCAAACTATCTCAAACAAATTATTCTTCCGAACCTTCTTCCCTACCGTTGAAATACTCTACCGCGCCGCCGTCGAAAAAGCCCTGCAAAATCGCCTGAGCAGCCACTTGGTCGAGTACCGCCTTCTGTTTGCGCCCGAATACCTGCGCTTCGGCAAGCAGGCTTTCCGCATATAGCGAGGACATCCGTTCGTCCACCCAATATATGGGCAGGTTGAAACGCCCGTGCAGGCGGCGGCCGAATTTGCGGCTGAGGCGGGTCAACTCGTGTTCCGTACCGTCGGCGTGGGTCGGCAGTCCGACGACCAGATGCTTGGGCTGCCATTCCCGTATCAGCTTGGCGATGGCGTTGAATTTCTCGTCGTTGCTGTTGCCGGTCACAGTCGCCAAAGGATGCGACAAGCCAAGTTCCGCATCGCCCTGCGCCACGCCGATACGCGCCTCGCCGAAATCAAACGCCAAAACCGTCCCTACCGGTGCTTTATGCATGACCGGCTCCACAGACAAGCGCATCGGGCTGAATACCCAGCTTGGCGAATGCGGCGGCGTAGCGGTGTTCGTAAGGCATATCGAACAAAATATGCTCATCCGCCTTCACCGTCAGCCAGACATTGTCCGCCAGCTCGCGTTCAAGCTGCCCTTTGCTCCAGCTCGAATAGCCTATGCTGATTAAAATCTTGTCCACCGCGCCCTGACGCGATAAGTTTTCAATCACATCGCGCGAAGACGTCAGCGCAATGTCGTCTGAAACAATCATACTGTTTTGCCAGTTGCCCACGGGCGTATGCACGACATAACCGCGGTCGATCTGTACCGGCCCGCCCATCATGACGTGTTCGTGCTGCATCCGCAAAGGAATATTGCGGTCGGTTGCCGCAAAAATCATGTCCATCGTAATCGGCGACGGTTTGTTGATGATGATGCCCAACGCGCCCTCTTCGTTGTGTTCGCACACATAAATCACCGAATTTTCAAAAAACGGGTCGTCCATATCGGGCATGGCAATCAGGAAATGGTCGGTTAGGTTCATATCGTTTGTCTTTTATTTGGTCGGCACAGGCGCATCCACGACGCACGCACCGTAAATCTGTTTGCCTTCCGCACCGGCAACTTGCTGCGCATCCGCTTTAGCACCGCCAAAGCACGACACCGCGCTCAAAGAGTTCTTCGGCGAACCCTGAACGATTTTGTCGCTGTAAACCAAATACGCAAACGCCTTACGTTTAGGGTCGTAATAACGGATAATCTGCTGGCTCTTAAACGCCAAACTCGCACTGCGTTTAAACACTTCCCGCGGCTTGGCGACAGCTTGCTCGTTGTAACGGATGACCTCCGCCGTCTGCACGCACGACACGGAAGCATCGCTCGCATCCTCCTCCAAATTCACCGTTTCTTTCAAACCACCTTTTTTCGCATAAGAAATATAACAGGCAACCCCTTGCACATCAGGATCGTCAAACCCCTCAACTTCAATACGGTCATTTTTCCCCAGCATATGAAAAACCGTGCTGGCACGTCCGATTTTGTCGGTATCGTTACCGCAGGAAGCAAGAAGCAGGGCGCAAAGCGCAGGCAGAATGATTTTATTCATGTAAATAAGAAACCTTTGAGGGTTGAAAATAAAGAAGCTAACACCGTAGCTCCTACTATATAAGACCGCTTGTTCAGATTGCAAGCATCGAAAAGACCCAAATACCCAATTGAATCCCTCCCCCGACCGTAAACCCTCTCAATACAAACCATATCCCTTTCATTCCTTGGTACATTCAAAGTTCAAAAAGAGAACCCAGTATTGATCGCCAAGAGCGTCAAGTTTACCGTCTAAGTTTTGACTGCAAACAAAAGGTCGTCTGAAAACATATTTTCAGACGACCTTTTAATCTTTAAACTTTTCCAAACTAATCAGTTTTCCCTTTATCTTCACGCTTGCGCTTCTGTTCCCTCGCCCAGTCAACCATATCTTTTGGATAATAAGGTGATTGGCGCAATTCAGTATCATCCAAGTCGTCAAGATAAGCGATGGCGGCGGCTTCGAAAGCCCAGTAACCGCAATAACCGTTTTGCTCGGGGTCAAGATGGGACTGGTATTCGAGGTCGTTCATACCGACCATTTTGCGATACCAGTCTTTGAGGTAGGCGTTGAGTTCTTCCAGTTGTTCTTCTTTGGTTTCGCCGCGCATAGCTTCGCCGAATAAAATGGCGTGTTTGCCCATTTGGACATAATCCGGATCGGGACGATTTTTAAAATGGTAGTCCAAAAAGTCTTCAATAGTGGAATCAGGTTCTAAATCGCCTTCTGCATTGGCAAGGATGACTTCGAGTAGGCGCGGGAGCAGGTCTTCGCGTTGGAGGAGGTAGCACAGCGCGATGAGGTGCAACGTCTTAAGATAATATTCAACATAAAACCACGGCATCGGGCTGGTGTAGTAGCCGATTTCATTTAATTCGGCTTTGTTTTGCTGCCAGAATTTAGTGGAAATTTCTAATGTAGAGACAATCATGTCCAGCATAGGAGCCAAAAGGGAAATCGACTCGCCTGCTGTATAAGATATTCTCAAATAATCAAATATTTCGGAAAATTTATAGCGAAATAGATGTTTTGACTCTAAAATACTTTTCTGCCAATTATTATCCCAAAATTTTAAATTGGATAAATATCCTTTTTTCTCTTTCTGATATTTTTCCTCCGTCAAAAAATGCTGCCTGCGCTTTTCATCAAAACAAACTTGTTCGGTTTCGTTCATGTTTTACCCCTATAAAATCTGGCTCGGTTGGTGCAATTCTTTGAATCTTTGTATTGAGACGAATTTAATCCCTCAAACAATAGCAGTTTGAAATCTCAATCCAACGCCCTGTTTCAATTCACGGAAAGGTCGTCTGAAACCTAATTTCGTTTTTCAGACGACCTTTCCGTATCAAGCTCAATCAAGATTCCCCCACCTCATCACGGCTCCGCCATTTCCAACGCCTGCTTGATGTCCACGGCGACGACGCGCGATACGCCTTTTTCCTGCATGGTTACGCCGACGAGCTGTTCTGCCATTTCCATGGTCAGGCGGTTGTGGGAGATGTAGAGGAACTGGGTTTGCGCCGACATTTCTTTGACCAGGTTGCAGAAACGCGAGGTGTTGGCGTCGTCCAGCGGGGCGTCGACTTCGTCCAGAAGGCAGAAGGGGGCGGGGTTGAGGCTGAACAGGGCGAACACGAGGCTCATGGCGGTGAGGGCTTTTTCGCCGCCGGAGAGGAGGTGGATGGTGCTGTTTTTCTTGCCGGGCGGGCGCGCCATGATGGACACGCCGGCGGTCAGGAGGTCGTCACCTATCATTTTGAGGGTAGCTTCGCCGCCGCCGAACAGGGTGGGGAAGAAGGTTTGGACTTTGCCGTTGACGGCGTCGAAGGTTTCTTTGAAACGCGCTTTGGTTTTGTCGTCGATTTGGGCGATGGCTTCTTCCAAAAGGGTAATGGCTGCCTGCACGTCTTCGCTTTGGCTGCGGTAGTAGCCGTCGCGTTCGCGCGCTTCTTCGAGTTCTTGCAGGGCGGCGAGGTTGACGGCGCCGAGGGCTTCGATTTGCTGGGTGAGGCTGCCGATGCTGCTGTTCAATACTTTCGGCGATTCTTTCGCCAACGCTTCGAGCGCGTCCAAATCGGCGGCGCGTTCGGTCAGGTTTTGATGGTAGCGTTTGGCGTTAATCAGGGCTTCCTGCTGCTGCAACAGGGCGGTTTGGGTGGCTGCCTGAAGCTGCGGAAGCTTGGTTTGCAGGGTTTGTACGCGGGCGTATTGCTCCCTGCCCTGCTCCTGAATCTGCGCGAGTTTGTCCTGCACGGCGATGTATTCTTCATCCAAAGTTTGTACGGCTTCGGTCAGCTCGTCGAGTTTGATGTGCTGCTCGTCGTTTTGGAACTCGGTTTCATAGGCGAGGGCAAGCTCTTGCTGGCGTTCCTGCCAGTCTAGGGTTTGCTGCTCGAGTCGGGCGATTTGCTGCTGGTAGTTTTGTTTTTGCTGGTTGAGCTTGTGGACGGCGACTTCGGCAAGCCCGTATTGGCGGTTGGCTTCCAGCAGGGCAAGCTGCGCCTGTTTCAGACGGCCTTGCTGCTCTTGGCGGCTGTGCGCGGTGGTTTGCTGCTGGTGTTCGAGTTCGGCGGCGGCTTCCTGCAAAGTAACGATGTCGTCTGAAAAGCCGTCAGACGTGTGTTGCAACACGGTCTGTTCTTCCGCCAACTGCGCCAGTTCGCGCTCGATGTGTTCACGGCGGATTTGCCCTTGGTTGGTGCGCGCCAGAAGTTCGGCGGCGCGTTGCTGCGCCTGGCTGTATTGGCGCGTGTGCTGCTGTTGCTGCTGCATCAGGTTTTTGTGCTGCGTTTCGGATGAGCGCACGGCGGTTTCCGCCTGTTTAAACGCGGCTTCGGCGGCGGAGAGTTCGGGGGCGAGGTTTTCCAGTTCGGACGCGATGCCGTCAAGGCGCGCTTTTTGGGCAATCAGGCTTTCCTGCGCGGGTTTGGCATAGAGCAGGACGCTGACTTTATCGACCTGATGGCCTTCGGGCGTAAGCCAGATTTGGTGTGCGCCCAAATCGCTTTGATGCGCGAGGGCGTATGTCAAATCGGGCGCGCACAATACGCCGTCGAGCCAGTGGTGCAATGCCGTCTGAAACGGCGGCTGCACTTGGATTTGGTTCAGCAATGCCTGTACGGGCAGGGATTTTTTGATGCCGCCGGAGAGGTCGTCTGAAAGCCATGCCGCCTGCCCTTGCGGCAACGGCACGGGCGGAACGAAGCCTTGCGGCACGCTACGGGCGTGCAGGCGTTCGGCAAGGATGACGGACAAGGCGTGCTGCCACTCGGCGGGCGCGGTGATGTGTTGCCACAGTTGCGGCGCGGCGGTGTGGTTGGTTGCCTGCCAGAAGTCGGCGGCTTCCTGCTGTTGCGACAGGATTTGCGATAACGCCTGCTGCTGCGCCTGCAAGGTGATGTGTTGCTGCTTCAGGCTTTGGAAGCGGTTTGAGGTCGTCTGAAACGCTTCGCGGGCGGCGTGTAAGGCTTCTTCGGCGGCAATGATTTGTTCTTCGTAATGCTCTTGCTGGCTTTGCAACAAGACGGCGGCTTCCTGCGCGGCGGCGGTTTCGGCCTCGTCGGGCAGGTTTAAGGCTTGGTTTTCCTGTTTCAGACGACCTTTGCGCTCTTCGTGTTTGGCAACGGTTTGTTCGGCATGGGCAAGCTGCTGCTGTTTCAACGCCAGTTCGCGGCGGATACGGTTTGCCTCGTCTTGCTGGGTTTGGAAGGCGGCGTTGAGTGTGGCTTGGGCTTCTTCCAATTCGGGCAGACGCTCTTCGTGTTCGGCAACCTGCATCGCCCACTCTGCCAATTCGGTTTGCTTTTCTTCGGCCTGCAACTCATTTTCTTCAAGCTGCACGCGGATTTGCTGCTGCTCCTGATGGATGCGCTGCATCTGCGCCTGCGCCGCCTGCTTGTCGCGTTCGATGCGTTGGTGCAGGTTTTGCTGATGGCGGATTTGTTCTTCCAAACGGGCAATCTGTTCGCGCAACACGCCGCGTTTGTTGCTCAATTCATGCACCGCCTGCTGCTGCGACTGTTCGGCGGTCTGCAAGGCGTGTACTTCGTCGTTTAACGCCTGAACCTGCGCGGCGGTTTCGTCCTGCTGCGCCTGCAAAGACTGATGCTGCGCGGTCGCCTTGTCGGCGGCGGCAAGCGATTGCTGCCATTGGGCGTAATCGAGCAAATCCTGTTGCTGGTTCAACTGAGCGGTCAGGGATTTGTAGCGTTCGGCGGTTTCCGCCTGTTTCTCCAGCTTTTCCACCTGACGTGCCAACTCGTTCTGCAAATCGCCCAAACGCTGCAAATGCTCGCGCGTGTCTTTCAGACGGCCTTCCGTCTCCTTGCGGCGTTCCTTATATTTGGACACGCCCGCCGCCTCCTCGATATAGGCGCGCAACTCCTCCGGCCGCGCTTCGATGATGCGCGAAATCATCCCCTGCTCGATAACGGCATAACCGCGCGCGCCCACGCCCGTACCCAAGAACAAATCGGTAATATCGCGGCGGCGCACGGTCTGATTGTTGATGAAATACGTCGATTCGCCCTGACGCGTCAGCTGCCGCTTGATGCTCACCTCGGAATACTGCCCCCACGCCCCCTGCAAACTGTGGTCGCTGTTGTCAAACACCAGCTCCACCGAAGCCCTCGGCGCAGGACGGCGCGTCGCCGCACCATTAAAAATCACGTCCTGCATACTCTCGCCGCGAAGCTGCTTAGCCGAAGCCTCGCCCAACACCCAGCGCACCGCGTCAATCACATTCGACTTGCCGCAGCCGTTCGGCCCGATAACCGCAACAAGCTGCCCCGGAACATGAATCGTGGTCGGGTCGGTAAAAGATTTGAAGCCGGAGAGTTTGATGTGGGTCAGGCGCATGGGATAAGGACGGGGAGAAAAAAATAAAGTGGGATTTTATACTAGTCTTCCCGCGAAAAACCAAATTCTTGAAAACAAATCCGACGGTCTGCCATCCTCGCCTGAAAATCAGGTTAGACGGGCAGTACGCAAACTGAAAATAAGCAGTTTGCAGCGAGCTGTTTCTTCAAATGCATCAGCAGGCAAACCGATAATTCAATGCCCCGCTCGAAACAGGCATATAATATGCACCTTATCAAAAACAGATTAGAAGGAACCGACGATGGATGAACAAATGGCGCTTTTTTGCTATCAGGAAATGCCGGCTTGGCAGGCAGACGAGATTCCCGACGCGCTGCGGGCGGGTCATGCGTTTGACGAAGGGGAATGGGCTTGCCTGAACGTATTGCAAGGTCGTCTGAAATTGACGGAAGCTGATAATGCTTCTGTCGAGCTGACTGCCGAAGACGGCGACCACATGATCGCGCCGCAGCAACAGTTTACGGTCGAGCCTTTGACGGACGACACGGAAATCAAGCTCTCGCTTTATTGCGCGGCAAAGGATTATTTCAATAAGAAATACGGCATGAGCGCGACCCATTCGGCGGTAGTGGCGGCTGAAAATATCGTTCCTGTGGGCAAGGCTTTGGATATGGGCTGCGGTCAGGGGCGTAATGCGCTGTTTTTAGGTTTGAAAGGATTTGACGTAACCGCCGTGGACAACAATCCGCAGGCGGTGCAAAACGTCAACGAGTTGGCGCGCATCGAAGACCTGGACGTGCGGGCGGTGGAATATGATTTGAATGCCGCCAACCTTCAAGATCATTTCGACTATATCGTGGCGACCGTTGTGTTTATGTTCTTGTATCCGCGTTTCGTGCCGCAAGTGATTGCCGATATGCAGGCGCACACCAACCCGGGCGGCTACAACCTGATCGTTTCGGCGATGGACACTGAAGACTTCCCCTGCCCTATGCCTTTCCCGTTTAAATTTAAAGAAGGCGAGTTGCGCGAATACTACCGCGACTGGGAGATTGCCGAATACAAAGAGGAACTCGGCGCCATGCATGCGAAAGATGCGGCGGGCAATCCGATACAGTTTAAGTTTGTTACCATGTTGGCGAAAAAGCCTGAAGTATAAACGAATGGGGTCGTCTGAAATATTTTCAGACGACCTTTTGGTATCCGCTTTGTTACGGCGCTTTGAACTTTTCCTACTGCCATCCGACCGGCAACCTCAAATCCGGATTGTGTCGGCTAGAGGCGTTTTCCACTCAAACACGCATCACCGACAACTTCAAAAACATAAAGGTCGTCTGAAATCTTTCAGACGACCTTTTTATGATCAAACCATCAGTTGCTCAACACATCCACGCCTTTGGGCGGGGTGAACTTGAATGCGCCGCGCGAGAGGTTGGGCTTGGTGTTCAAGCCGCCGAAGGTAATGGAGGTTTGGTTGCCGAAGCTGTCTTTCAACTGCATGGCAGCGAGGTTGTCGCCTTTGAAGCCGATGCGGATGTATTGGTAGCCGGCGTTGTTTTTCTTAGGCGTTGCCAAGACGTAGTCGATGCCGTTGGACGAGCCGTCTTCTTTGAGCGAGTAACTGCTGTCAAGGGCGTTTTTGTTGGAGAGGATGGCAGCGGGGCTGTCGCCGATGGTTTGGTCTTGGGCGGACTTGGTCACTTGCGCCAAATCAACGTCGTAGAGCCAAATGGTTTGACCGTCGCCTACGATGGTTTGTTTGTAGGGTTTGGTGTATTCCCATTTGAAGAGGCCCGGACGCAGGATTTTGAAAGTGCCGTGTGCGGTTTGGGTTTTCTTTTTGCCTTGGACGGTTTGGGTGAAGCTGCCGCTGATACCGTCGGCGTCGTTGTTGAATTTCTTGAGTGCATCCACTGCGCCTGCCTGCGCGAAACCGATGGTTGCGGTCAGGGCGGAAGCGGCGAGGAATTTGAACAGGTTGTGTTGTTTCATCATTATTTTTCCTTGTTGGAAGGGGTGTGGCGCCCAGTATCGATGTTACAAAATAACAATGCAAGCCGCTTATGGGCGGTTTACATTTTGCAAACAGTGTTTCCCGAGGGCTAATTTTTTGAAGCTGCGGGATTTTTTCCTGCGGAAAAGACAATCGGGTTTCACAATTCTTTAATGTATGCCGACTGCGCAAACTGTGGTATTTAATGGTTTTTGACGCGCAACGCCAAATTGTAAAGATTATATTCCTTATATTGTTTTTTTTAAACGCTATAATGTTTGTTTTCCGAAAAACGGCGGACTTGGAATGAAACCTGATATCTATGCTTTGCTGGAACTTGCCCTGCTTTCAGACGACCCCGATGAAAAAGGACGGCTGACGGACGAGGCGTTTGCCGCCGTTCAGAACATGGACGGTGCTGAAACAAACGCTGCGCCGCTGGACTTCCGCCACGCAGGACGCCCGCCGAAGCCTGTTTTGGTCGCACCGTCGCAACTGACGCCGCGCAAGATGAACACGATCGAAGGCTATGCGGCGATGCTGCACGCGATTGCGCATATCGAGTTCAACGCCATCAATCTGGCTTTGGACGCGGCATACCGTTTCCGCACGCTGCCGTTTCAGTTTGTGCGCGACTGGGTGCGGGTGGCGAAGGAAGAGGTGTACCACTTCCGCCTGATGCGCGAACGACTGAGCGCTTTCGGCTTCGATTACGGCGATTTCGAGGCGCACAACCATTTGTGGGACATGGCGTATAAAACCGCCTACGACCCGCTGTTGCGCATGGCGTTGGTGCCGCGCGTATTGGAAGCGCGCGGGCTGGACGTTACGCCGGGGATACGCGCGAAGGTGGAGCAGCGCGGCGATTCGGAAACCTGCGGCGTGTTAGACATCATTTATCGCGACGAAGTGGGTCATGTCGCCATCGGCAACCATTGGTATCAACACCTTTGCCGCGAACGCGGTTTGGAACCTGTCGCCCTGTTCCGCAGTCTGATTGCCCGTTACGATATGTTTATCTTCCGCGGCTATGTGAATATCGAAGCGCGGGAAAAAGCGGGCTTCAGCCGCTTTGAATTGGATATGTTGGAAGATTTCGAGCAGGGTTTGAAACAAGGCAAAAAGGTCGTCTGAAAACCCTGAATCCGGATTTTCAGACGACCTCTGTTGAGGAACGTTATGTCTCACCATCACGAACACCATCATCACGCACACGCCCACACGCATACCGCCAACAAAAAAGTATTGCGCGTGTCGTTCATCATCATCGCCGCCTTTATGCTGCTGGAGGCGTTCGGCGGCTGGCTGACCCACTCGCTCGCGCTGCTTTCCGACGCAGGGCATATGTTCAGCGACGCATTTTCCTTGGGCGTGGCGTTGTGGGCGTTCAAACTCGGCGAAAAAGAAACCACGCTGCAAAAGACCTTCGGCTACAAACGTTTTGAAATCCTCACCGCCATGTTCAACGGCTTGTCGCTGGTGGTCATCGCCGTGCTGATTTTCTACGAAGCCGTCAAACGCCTGCTTTATCCTCCCGAAATCGCCACGCTGGGGATGCTCGTTATCAGCGTCATCGGGCTGCTGGTCAACATCGGCGTAGCGGTTTACATGCTGAAAAACAGCGACACCGAAGCCAACGTCAACATGCGCGGCGCGTATCTGCACGTTTTAAGCGACCTTGTCGGCTCGGTCGGCGCGATTGCCGCCGCCGTGCTCATGATGGCGTTCGGCTGGAAATGGGCGGACCCGCTCGCCAGCGTGTTCGTTGCCGCGCTGGTCGGACGCAGCGGCTGGAGCCTGCTCAAACAAACGCTGCACATCCTTATGGAAGGTGCGCCCGAAAACATCCACACCGACGACCTGCTCGCCGTTATCCGCAACACCGACGGCGTCAAATCCGTCCACGACCTACACGTCTGGACGATTACCAGCAATATCAACGTCCTATCCTGCCACATCGTCGTGGACGGCAGCATGACCGTTGCCGAATCCGAGCAAATCGCCTACCGCATCGAACACGAGTTGTCCCACAAAAACATCGGACACTGCACCATCCAAATCGAAAGCGAACACCATCCGCATCCCGACAGCGTCTTGTGTGCCAACGAAACCGACGGCGCACACCATCACCACCACTAAACCCAAAGGTCGTCTGAAACCCTTTTCAGACGACCCCATCGAAAAACCAAAGGAAAACACATGATACAAGCCGTATTGTTCGACCTCGACGGCACGCTCGCCGACACCGCCCTAGACCTCGGCGGCGCACTCAACACCCTGCTCACCCGTCACGGGCTGCCCGCAAAAAGCATGGACGAAATCCGCACCCAAGCCAGCCATGGCGCGGCAGGACTACTCAAACTCGGTGCAGGCATCACCCCCGACCATCCCGACTACGCCCAATGGCGCACCGAATACCTCGACGAATACGACAGCCGCTACGCCCAAGACACCGCCCTCTTCGACGGCGTGAACGAAATGATTGCCGAACTCGACAAACGTGGCATCAAATGGGGCATCATCACCAACAAACCCATGCGCTTCACCGACAAACTCGTCCCCAAACTCGGCTTCGTCATCCCGCCCGCCGTCGTCGTTAGCGGCGACACCTGCGGCGAATCCAAACCCAGCGTCAAACCCATGCTGTATGCGTGCGAACAAATCCATGCCGATCCGCAACACACGGTTTACGTCGGCGACGCCGAACGCGACATGCAGGCCGGACGCAACGCGGGCATGAAAACCGTACTTGCCGACTGGGGCTATATCGCCGCCGAAGACCAAACCGAAACATGGCCGTTCGACCACCGCATCGCATCGCCTTTAGATTTGCTGAAGATTCTGTAAAACGAATAAAGGTCGTCTGAAAGTTTTCAGACGACCTTCTTCAAATCCGCTTCTTTATTTCTTCTTCAAATAAACGCCGCTTTCGATATGATGCGTAAACGGGAATTGGTCAAACAAGGCGGCGCGTTCGACAGTATGGGTTTGGCAGAGTGTGTCGAGGTTCGCGCGCAAAGTCTCGGGATTGCAGGAAATATAGATAATGTTGTCAAACTGGGAAACCAGCTTCAGCGTTTCATCATCGACGCCGGCTCGGGGCGGATCGACAAAAATGGCGGAAAAACCGTAATCTTTCAGCGAGATGCCCTGCTCTTGCAGGCGGCGAAATTCGCGGCTTTGCGTATAGGCTTCGGTAAATTCTTCGGCGGAGAGGCGGGCGATTTTGATGTTGTCCCTTTGGTTCGCTTCGATGTTCCACTGTGCGGCATAAACGGAAGTTTTGGACACTTCAGTCGCTAACACCTGACGGAAATGCTGCGAGAGCGGCAGGGTGAAATTGCCGTTGCCGCAGTAGAGTTCGAGCAGGTCGCCGCCGAGGTTTTGTGCAACATCACACGCCCAGCCGAGCATTTTTTCGCACACGCGGGCGTTGGGCTGGGTAAAGCTGCCTTCGACTTGACGGTAGCGGAAGGTTTTACCGTTTACGTTCAACTCTTCGGTTATATAGTCTTGAGTCAAGACGATTTTCTGCCCTCTACTCCGACCGATGATATGGATGCCCAATTCACGCGCCAAAGTTTCCGCTGCACGTTGCCACGCTTCGCCCAGCTTTTTGTGGTAAATCATGGTAACGAGCATCTCGCCGCTCAACGCAGACAAAAATTCTACGGCGTACCAGCGGTTTTTGAGTTCGGGATTTTGCGCGGCGGCTTCGATGAGCTTGGGCATCAAGGCGTTGATGGACTCGGAGGCCGCGGGAAATTGGTCGCAACGTATCAGGCTTGCGCCGCTCGCTTTCTGCCCGCGCTCGAACATGGCGTAAAACATTTCGCCGCCTTCGTGCCAAATACGGAATTCGGCACGCATCCGATAATGCTGTTCTGGGGATTCGAAAACTTGAATTTCAGGAAAATCCAAACCTTGAAAAAGCTGTTGCAAGTATTGGATTTTTTGGTCGAGCTGTTGCGTATAAGCAGTCATGTCAGATTAATCTAATAAAAACAATCAGCGCATTATAATATAGTTCAAAGAGCAGATTACGGCACTGCGCCAAAAACAGCAAACCCACCGCCCCCAATACCCCATAAATGCCTTCTTAAGCAGTTTCAAAAAATTTTGGAAGCCACTCGGGCAGCCGTTATAGTGGATTAAATTTAAATCAGGACAAGGCGACGAAGCCGCACAGTACAGACAGTACAGAACCGATTCACTTTGGTGCTTCAGCACCTTAGAGGAATCGTTCTCTTTGAACTAAGGCGAGGTAACGCCGTCGGTTTAAAGTTAAGCCACTATATTTTTTTCCGATCTACAAGCAAAAAAGCATGCCTAAATTTCAGCAAAACTTCCGGCCCGGCATTCCATCGATTTACCCATTCAATCTATATTGATTAAGTAAAAATAACATTATAGAATATTCACTCTTTTTAACATTTCATCTTGGGTACCCATCATGTCCGCCAGACGCTTCCTCATTGCCGCCTTCTTGTCCGCTTCCGCATTCGCCGGTGCCGATGTTCACATTGATGAAAGCATCCCCTATCGCGATAAAGAAGAGATTGATAACCGCATCGTATCCGAGTGTTTAGAAGTCGGCAGCATCATGTCCGAATCCTTGCAGGAAAGCGCGGCAAAAAGCGGGGTGACCGTCGTTCGCGATGGTCTGAAACAAGACACTTACGCAGACATCGCCATCACTTCCGCCATGAGCGCAGGCAATGCCTTTGTGGGACACGCCAAGGGCATGGCTGTTTCTGTGACTTTGTATATTGACGGCAAACAAGTCAAAAAAACCACATTCTCCCGCAATTCTATGGGCGGCATGTTTGGCGGTTTTAAAGGTTCTTGTTCCGTCCTGAACCGGACTGCCAAAGTTTTGGGTACGGATTTGGCCAAATGGATTATCCAAGAACAGAAAAACGCTCAGGCTAAATAAAGCGTTTAATCAAAAGATTGGTTTGCAAGCTCCGCTTCTGCCGTCAAAACCAGTAATAGCGGGTTATCGGTCACACGCTGTACCAATCTTCCCATGACGAGTCAGTGCGAATACAAACGCGCCCCTAAATATAGACAAAAAGGTCGTCTGAAAACATCCGCACCCATGCGAAACGTTTTCAGACGACCTTTTGCTTATCTTAACCGGGATAGAACCTTATTTCTTTTAACGCCCGAAGCCGATATAAGTTTCTCCGCTGCCTTGGCTGCGGCTGCGCCAAGTGTCTTTGGCGCCGGTTTTCGAACCCAAGGACGTATCTTGTTCGACCTGCCACAATACATTATTGCTGCCGCCGATAGGATGCGAACCGCGCATACCGACATAGCTGCCCATGTCGCTTACGCCGTTATTGGAAATTCTGTGGCTGCCGTATTGGGTGTTGGAAGCCTCCACTCCGGCTTTCAAATCGCCGTAAAAATGAACTTCTGCCGCAGCCAGTGCAGGCAGTGCGAGTAAAGACAAAATCAGAATTTTCTTCATTATGAAATGCTCCTTATGTGACATCCCGTCTGCACAAGCAGGCGGGAAGGGTTAGTGCAAGGCGAATTCTACCGTCCTAAAAGTTTGTATTTGAATTAAGAAAGAAAATTCATGCAAAGGGTCGTCTGAAAAATGTCAAATCGGATTCGACCTTCCCATACCGACCGTACATGTTTTTAACGGCAGATACGCTTCAAACCGAAGCCGCACCTCGCCATCCGGGGCTTTACCATCCTGCGCCAAATGAAAACGCGCCCATAAAAGCCACAGCCATTACAGACACACCGGCTTTCGCTATAATGAATACACCCTCCACTTGGCGCGAAAGGAATATTTATGAATCCCGAAAACACCCTGTGTCTGATTATCGACATCCAAGAACGCCTCCTCCCCGCCCTGCACGACAAAGACGATATGCTGCACTACAGCCGCATCCTGATACAAGGGCTGCACGCCTTAGGCGTCCCGTTTGCCGTAACCGAACAATATCCGAAAGGTTTGGGCAAAACCGTTCCCGCCGTATCCCTGCTGCTGCCCGAAACCACGCCTTTTATCGAAAAAACCCGTTTCTCCGCCCTCTCCCCCGAAACGCACGCGATTTTGACGCAGGCAGCCGTTCAAAACATCATCTTAATCGGTGCAGAAACCCATATTTGTATGCTGCAAACCGTATTGGATTTGCGCTTGGAAGGTTTCAACGTTTACGTTCCCTTTGAATGCACGACATCCCGTTCACCTGCAAACAAAGAAAACGGACTGGCGCAAATGCGCGAAGCCCGCGCCACCGTTTCCAATGTGGAAAGCATTTTGTTCCAACTGTTGGGCGATGCCCGCCACCCCGCCTTTAAAACCGTTTCCAAACTGATTCAATAGCCTGTTAAGGTCGTCTGAATGCAATACACCATCACTGAAGCCGCCAAAACCGACCTGCCCGACATTGTCGAGATTTACAACAGCACCATAGCCGCCCGCCAATCCACTGCCGACCTGACGCCTGTCAGCATTGCCGAACGCGAACCTTGGTTCGACGCACACGGCGGCAAGCAGCCTCTGTATGTATTGAAAAATCACGAAGGCACGGTTTTGGCTTGGTGCAGCCTCAGCGACTACTACCCGCGCCATGCCTACCACATCAGCGCAGAAATCAGCCTCTATGTCCGCCATGACGCGCGCGGTATCGGCGTGGGCAAAATCCTTCTGCAAAATGTGCTCGAGCGCGCACCGTCCTTGGGCATTAAAAACATATTGGCAGTCATCTTCGGACATAACTACCCCAGCATGCACCTGTTTCACCAGTTCGGCTTTACGGAATGGGGGCGATTGCCCGCCGTATGCGACTTAGGAGAACAACAAGCCGATGTTGTCATCTTAGGCAAAAAATTGGTCGATTGAATCCCCGACAGCCAAACCGCAACTTTTCCCCAACACTACTCAACCCAAACCAAAATGACCGCTCCCCAAACCTGCCCCTGCTCTTCAGGACAACTTTATAACGACTGTTGCGCCCCGTTCCACCGCCACGAAAACCTGCCGCAAACCGCCGAACAGCTGATGCGCTCCAGATACAGCGCCTATGTTTTGCACGATATCGCCTATATCGTTGAAACGACTGTCCCTTCCCAGCAACACCTGCTCGATCAAGCCGATATGCTGGCATGGAGTCAGACGACCCATTGGCAGGGTTTGGAAGTATTGCAACACGCCAATGTCGGCAAACAACACGCCCAAGTCGAATTCAAAGCCTATTTTCAAGACGGTCAGGAAACAGCCTGCCATCATGAATTATCCGCCTTCGTCAAAATCGACGACCGCTGGTATTTCATCGACCCGACCACGCCCTTACCCGGCATGAAACATGACTGCATCTGCGGTTCGCACAAAAAATTCAAAGCCTGCTGCGGCCGTTTTTTCAAATAACAAACCCTGCCCATCCACAGGCAAATTTGAAACCATGCCCGTAGACAGGCTGCGTCTCCTGAAAACACCGGTTTCAAAAATGCCGCCAATCCCTCCCTCTTCCCCACCTCAATCCGCCTGAAAAACAGCCCTTTCCGTTATAATTCCCTTTTTCCCGCCCCATTCCTCAACAGACGACATGAAAGCCGCCTTTTTCCTCCTCTACCTCATCCAGCTTCTGCCCTTCAAAGTTATACACAAAATCGCCGACGCAGTGGGCATCCTCGCCTATTACGCCGTCAAACCGCGCCGTAAAGTCGGCGAAACCAACCTCAGAAAATGCTTTCCCGAATGGAGCGAAGACAAACGCAAAGCCGTGCTCAAACGCCATTTTCAGCACATGGCGAAGCTGATGTTCGAATACGGACTGTATTGGTACGCGCCTGCCGACAGGCTGCGCAAACTCGTGCATTATCAAGACAAACACCATCTTGATAACACGCTCGCGTCAGGCGAAAAAGTCATCCTGCTTTATCCGCATTTCACCGCATTTGAAATGGCGGTTTACACCCTCAATCAGGACGTGCCGCTGACCAGCATGTATTCGCACCAAAAAAACAAAGCGTTGGACGAACAAATCCTCAAAGGCCGCCACCGCTACAACAACGTCTTCCTCATCGGCCGCACCGAAGGCCTGCGCGCGATTATCAAGCAACTGCGAAAAAGCGACGCCCCCTTCCTTTACCTGCCCGATCAGGATTTCGGCCGCAACGACTCCATCTTCGTCAACTTCTTCGGCATACCCACCGCCACAATTTCAGGCTTAAGCCGCATTGCAGGCATGACCAAAGCCAAAGTTATCCCCGCCATTCCGACGCGCAATGCCGACAACACAGTTACGCTGCGTTTCTATCCCGCATGGGAAAACTTCCCTTCAGACGACGTTGTAGCCGATACCCAACGCATGAACGATTTTATCGAAGCACGGGCAAGGGAAAATCCCGAACAATATTTCTGGCTGCACAAACGCTTCAAAACCCGCCCTGAAGGCGAACAGGGATTTTATTGAATTACATACAATTACAACAAAAAGCAAAGCCCGTCATATTCGGGCTTTTATCATTTCTATTAAATCGAAAATTAACAACGATAGTAACAAATTTTTAATTGAGAATTTTTCACATTAACTCTTTGGATAAAATGGATATTCAACCCCATTAAACGGGAAACAGAGGAAAAAACCGGCGTATTTCCCGTAAAACATAAATATGATGCAAAATTTTGATTAACATATTAAATTTAATTTAATTTAAAATCAAAGCGTTATAAAATAACATTTTTAAAAAATCAATTGCACCAACCATCCCTTAAAGAATATAGTGCCAAATTTATAAAAATATAATTTTAATATTTATAAAAATTTAAAATTAATAGAATTATATTTTATATTTTTTATAAATATTGGAATGTTATAAATATATATTTTACATAAAAAATAATGTAAACCACTTGGCAAACCCAAAATTTTCGCGTAAATTTCGTTACATCAAATTACAGCCGTACTGGCAAGATTTGATACTCCGGTTTCCTACTGCAAGCTTCCAGCTTGCAAGTGAATGTTTCGAGACTCACTCCCTCGAAACAAAAGTTTACCCGCACGGAGTTGAGCCGTGCAGGTAAAGCCGCAGGCGAAAGCCTGTATTGTTTGTGAAGCGTAAATCTCTGATTTGAGGTATTGGGGCAATCCTGTGGGGGATTGCCTCCTTTTTTTGTTCATCCGCTTCATTACACCAGCAAGGGCTTATAGCGAACAAAAGCAGAAAATGCCCATCAACCACCCCACTCCGCCTCAAACGCAAATATAGTGGATTAACTTTAAATCAGGACAA
>NZ_KV800908.1:47436-55110 GCF_001810355.1 Neisseria sp. HMSC074B07
CGCCGTACTGGTTTAAAGTTAATCCACTATAACGGGCAAACAAAGCATCATGTTATTGAAATCCGCCATACAAAAAGGTCGTCTGAAACATTTTTCAGACGACCTTTTGACAAACAGGGAATGCGGATTATGCGTTGCCTTCTTGTTGTTGCTGGTACATGGCTTCGAAGTTGATCGGAGCGAGCAGTACGGGCGGGAAGCCGGCGCGGGTTACGCTGGTGGAAATGGCTTCGCGAGCGTAAGGGAAGAGGATGTTCGGGCATGCTACGCCTAAGAGCAGTTGAACGTCTTCTTCAGGGATGTTTTCCAGACGGAAGATGCCGCTTTGGGTTACTTCGTTGAGGAACATGGTGCGTTCAGCGTTGAGTTTGGCGGTTACGGTAACGGTTACGTCAACATTGTAGTAGCCGTCTTCCAGCTTCTCGCTGTTGGTGGAAACGCGCATATCGACTTCAGGCTCGCCTTGTTCTAAGAAGATTTGGGGGGCGTTGGGCACTTCCAAAGACAGGTCTTTGACGAACAGACGCTCGATGCTGAATACGGGTTGCAATTCTTCGCTCATTTTGTTTTCCTAGTTGGGTTTAAAGTTACGGGTTTAATAAAGAATCCAGCCTGCCTTCGCGGTGCAGGCCGTACAAATCGGTGAAACCGCCGACGTGGGTATCGCCGATGAAAATTTGGGGTATGCTGCGCTGCCCTGAAAGCTGCTGCATTTCGGCAAAGGCTTCGGGGCTGCGGTCAACGCGGATTTCGTTGATTTCGGCGATGCCCAGCGAATGCAGCAGCTTTTTAGCCATGGTGCAGTAGGGGCAGAACGCGCCTGTGTACATCGTAACGGTTTGCATGATTGTTTTCAGAGTTCTAACGGGGTTCACTATATGGGCATATGGTTTATTTTACAATACTTGAAATCGGCTATTTTGCCTGAATCTTTGTTTTCGGGGCGTAAGGGCTGCCTGCCGCCCATGTGCCAAAACGCCGTTTTTAAAGTATGATAAACGGCAATCCGAACCGCTTTTGCCATTTATAGTGGATTAAATTTAAATCAGGACAAGGCCGACGAAGCCGCACAGTACAGACAGTACAGAACCGATTCACTTTGGTGCTTCAGCACCTTAGAGGAATCGTTCTCTTTGAACTAAGGCGAGGTAACGCCGTCGGTTTAAAGTTAAGCCACTATATTTTCCACAAAACCGACGGCAGGCGGATGGTAGATTAAATTTGAGTCAGAACAGCAACACAATCAGCCAATCATTTTTCAAGTTTGGGCAAAGCAAAACCGGACTGGTTCAAATTTAATCTACTATATTTCTTATTAAAAATCAGGAACTAAAACCATGCTTTCAGGAATTCCTATCCCGAAGGACGCTATCCGTCCGCCCGAAACCGTGCTCGTCAACATTACGCCGCAGGAAACGCGCGTGGCGGTGTTGGAAGAAAACAATATTTGCGAGCTGCACATCGAGCGCAACAGCGGCCACAGTCTGGTCGGCAATATTTATCTGGGCGTGGTGCGCCGCGTGTTGCCCGGCATGCAGAGTGCGTTCATCGACATCGGTTTGGAACGCGCCGCGTTTCTGCACATCGTCGATGTCCTCGAACAACGCCGCAATCCCGACGAAACCCAGCGCATCGAGCATATGCTGTTTGAAGGGCAGTCTGTTTTGGTGCAGGTCATCAAAGACCCGATTAACACCAAAGGCGCGCGCCTTTCCACTCAAATTTCGTTAGCCGGGCGTTTCCTCGTCCACCTTCCGCAGGAAGACCACATCGGCATTTCCCAGCGCATCGAAGACGATGCCGAACGCAACAGTCTGCGAGAACGCCTGACTAATCTATTGCCCGAAGACGCGTGTCACGGCTACATCATCCGCACCAACGCCGAAAACGCCACCGACGAGCAGCTTCAATCCGACATCCACTACCTGACCAAAGTGTGGGAACACATTCAAGAACAAGCGAAAATCCAGCCGCCGGAAACCCTGCTTTATCAGGATTTGCCGCTAAGCCTGCGCGTGTTGCGCGATATGTTCAGCCTCGACACGCAAAAAATCCTGGTCGATTCAACCGAAAACCACCGCCGCATGACCCGTTTTGCCGAGCAATACGTCCACGGCGCATTGGGCAGGATAGAGTTGTTCAAAGGCGAACGCCCGCTGTTTGAAACCCACAACGTCGAACAGGAAATCAGCCGCGCCCTGCAACCGCGCGTCAACCTCAACTTCGGCAGCTACCTGATTATCGAGTCCACCGAAGCCATGACCACGATAGACGTAAACACTGGCGGCTTCGTCGGCGCGCGCAACTTCGACGAAACCATCTTCCGCACCAACCTCGAAGCCTGCCACACCATCGCCCGCGAATTAAGGCTGCGCAACCTCGGCGGCATCATCATCATCGACTTCATCGACATGGCGCAGGAAGCCCACCGCGAAGCCGTGCTGCAAGAGCTTGCCAAAGCCCTCGCCTTCGACCGCACCCGCGTTACCCTCAACGGTTTCACCAGCCTGGGTTTGGTCGAGCTGACACGCAAACGTTCGCGCGAAAACCTCAGCCAAATCCTCTGCGAACCTTGTCCGTCCTGCCAAGGCAGGGGTCGTCTGAAAACGCCGCAGACCATCTGCTACGAAATCCAGCGCGAAATCGTCCGCGAAGCCCGCCGTTACGACGTGCAGTCCTTCCGCATCCTCGCCGCGCCCAACGTCATCGACCTCTTCCTAGACGAAGAGTCGCAATCGCTGGCGATGCTCATCGACTTTATCGGCAAACCGATTTCACTGGCAGTCGAAACCGCCTACACGCAGGAACAATACGATATTGTGTTGCTGTAAAGACAAAAGGTCGTCTGAAAACAGAATCGGGTTTTCAGACGACCTTTTGGCAAGATTGGCAAACCATTCAAGTGCAGTATTCCTTTAGAAAAAAATATCCAACATACCAAGCATAACCGACGCCCAAGGAACCCGATAAAGTACGGAAAAAACAACAAAAAGGTCGTCTGAAAACCAGCTACCCCTTTCAGACGACCTCCCGCTAAACCCTTCCTAATTTTCCCCTGCTATCCTCCCATTAATTAAGGAGAACACCATGCGCGTATTGCTTGCAGAAGACGACAACATGATTGCCCAAGCCGTAGCCGCCAACCTCAAAGACAGCGGCTACGCTGTCGATTGGGTCAAAAACGGCAGCCAAGTTTCTACCGCCCTTCAGGCGCAGAACTACGACTTGCTGCTGCTCGACCTCGGACTGCCCGGCAAAGACGGGCTGGACGTCCTCACCCAAATCCGACACGAAGGCAGCCAAACCCCCGTCCTCATCGTTACCGCCCGCGACGACCTCCACAGCCGCCTCAACGGACTGGACGGCGGCGCCGACGACTACATCGTCAAACCCTTCGACATGGCGGAGCTGCAAGCCCGTATGCGCGCCGTCCTGCGCCGCCACAGCGGCCACAGCCAAACCCTATTAACCAACGGCGCGCTCACCCTCAACCCCGCCACCTACCAAGTCGAAGTCAAAGGACAAGACAAACCCGTCCTCCTGAGCAACAAAGAATTTGCCGTCCTCCAAGCCCTGATGATGCGTCCCGGCATCATCCTCTCCCGCAGCGACCTTGAAGACAAAATCTACGGCTGGGGCGAAGAAGTCGAGAGCAACGCCGTCGATTTCCTCATCCACGCCCTACGCAAAAAGCTCGGCAAAGAACACATCCAAAACGTACGCGGCGTAGGCTGGCTGGTCGCCAAAGAGGTCGTCTGAAACCCCCAATCCGCGCATCCATGCCCGCCCATGCCATAATCAATAACAAAACCTAAAACAGCCTCACCAAACACACTATGCATCACTTCATCCAGACCCTCAAACAATCCCTGCAAGTCCGTATCAGCATCGCCCTGATACTGATGTTCCTGCCTTTGTCCATCATCGCAGGCGCATTCTCCTATTACCAAACCTACCATGAAGCCGAAGAGCTTCAGGACGACCTGTTGCGCCAAACCGCCGCCTATATCAACCCCAAAACCACCGACTACACACAAATAGGCAGCGAAAACCACATCCTCATCCAAACCTTCGGACAAGAAGACACCGTCCCCCTGTCCGACACACTCGGCGAAGGATTCCACACCATCAAAGGCAGCGTTGATGACGACGATGACGATGATGACGACGACGAATACCGCGCCTACATCCGCCAAACCCCGCAAGGCAAAATCGCCGTACTCCAAGAAACCGAATACCGCGACGACCTCGCCGCCACCGCCGCCTACCAAAGCGTCCTCCCGCTGCTCATCGCCCTGCCCCTCATGATCCTGCTGACCGTATGGATCACCTACCGCGCCATGCGTCCCGTTAAAACCCTTTCTGCCTCCCTCGGCCAACGCCGTTCAGACGACCTCTCGCCGCTGGACGGAGAAGGCGTGCCCAGCGAAATACAAGGCTTCGTTACCGCCATCAACCAACTGCTGCAACGAACAGGCGAAAACATCCGCCGCCAGCAACGCTTCATCGCCGATGCCGCCCACGAACTGCGCAGCCCACTGACCGCCCTCTCCCTTCAGGCAGAACGGCTCACCAAGCTGCCCCAATCGGACGAAGCCCGCGAACAGACCGGACTCATCCTCCAAAGCATACAGCGCAACCGCCACCTGCTCGAGCAGCTCCTGACCCACGCCCGCGCCCAAGGCTCCGAAACCCAACGCAACCTGACCGACATCAGCCTGCAAGCCCAGTTCCGCCGCGTGCTGCAAGAACTCATGCCCCTTGCCCTTAACAAACAGCAAGACATCGGCGTCGCCGTCGAAAACGACATCCGCATCCGTGCCGACGACACCGAAATCTACACCCTCATCAAAACCTTCACCGATAACGCCATCCGCTACACCCCCGCAGGCGGCCGCATCGACATAGGTTTCAGCGAGACCCCGACCACCCTCACCATCTGGGTGGAAGACGACGGCCCCGGCATCCCCGCCGCCGAACGCAGCCGCGTAACCGACGCGTTCTACCGCATACTCGGCACGGAACAACAAGGCACCGGACTCGGACTCTCCATCGCCGACGCCATCGCCAAACGCTACGGCGGCAAACTCATCCTCGCCGACAGCCGCAACTTCGCCCACGGTCTGCTGATACAGGCGGAACTCAACAAACAGCTTCTCCGGGCAGACTAAGCAAAACAGAAGGTCGTCTGAAACCTGATTTTTGGGTTTCAGACGACCTTTTTTCATGAAAAACACCCTCGCCCTTCATCACATCATCCGCATCACATTTCCTAAAACGCGTTTCCAACATCCACAAACCAGCCGCCCTCATCAAACACGCACACCGCACCAAACATCAAAAATATCGCCCCCCTTCAAAAATCCGATTTCCATCCAGTTCGGTCATAGAGCTTCAACCCATACCACCCGTCAAAATATGATTAACATTATTTTAATAAATTATATTTTGCAAATCATTATCAATTAATATTAGAATACGCACTCTCAAATTAACGTAACCCATCAAAAACCATCGAGAGGAAGAATATGAAATCCCCCCATTCCCCCGCCTTCCGTTTCAGCATCATGGTGCTGGCGCTGTCTTCAGGCTTTGCCCATGCTGAAAATATAAAGCCCGAAGCGACAGCCGAACTGAAAGAAGTCGTCGTTACCGGTACTGCCGTACCGACCCGCGTTACGCGCAATCAGCTTGACCGCGAAACTTCGACCGATTTGAAACAAGTCATGAAAGACCAAATCGGCATGGATGTCGGCGGCGGCAACGGCGTGGCGCAGTTTTACAGTATCCGCGGCGTCGGCGAAGACAAGATTAATCTGGAAGTGGACGGCACCAGCCAATCCACTAAAATCTTCCACCACCAAAGCCGCTTCCAGCTTGACCCCGCTTTGGTGAAAAGCATCAACGTCGAAAAAGGCACAGGCGCAGCGAGCGCGGGTTTGGGCTCGGTAGGCGGCACCATCCGCGTAACGACGGTTGACGCGAAAGACCTGCTGACCGACGGCAAACCTTTCGGTTTCAAACTCGGCGCGGGCTTGAGCAGCAATAAAGGCTCAACCGGCAATGCGGCGGTTTACGGCTATCAAAACGGCTTCGATGCCCTGTTTGCAGGCAACTTCCTCAACAACCGCGACTACAAAGACGGCAACGGCAATGTCAACCGCGGCAGTCGTCTGAAACAGCACAGCTACCTCGCCAAAATCGGCTACGACTTCAACGACGACCACGGCATCCGCCTGACCTACCGTCAGGAATACCAAAAAGGCAACCGTACCGACAAAGCCGAGTTCCAAAACGTTGACAGCTACATCGGCGTGGACGGCACTTATCAAAAAGAGCAGACCTACAATCTGGAATACCGCGGCCGCAACGTCGGCTTCCTCGACAAAATCGACGCCAACGTCTTCCAAATTAACACCGACGACACCAAGCCGCCTAAAGGCGCACCTTCCCCGAAAGCTCAAGCTTCCGGCACGGCGCAAGGCGGCGTTCCCATCGGCAAGCTTGAGTTAAGCAAAATCAAAGCGACCGGCGCCAACCTGAACCTCGCCAGCTCCTTCGGCGACGGACACATGGTGAAATACGGCGTCAACTACCGCCACGAAACCTCCGAGCCGTCCGACAAAGGCGCGTGGCTGAAGATTCTCGGCCTGTATGACCGCGACAAAGAGAAAAAAGCCGAATACGGCGTGTACGCGGAAGGTATTTGGAACCTGAACCCCGTTACCCTGACCACCGGCCTGCGTTACGACCATTTCAAATACAACGCCGCCAGCAAACAAAGCGCGTCGCACGGACAGCTCAACCCCAGCATCGGCGCGATTTGGGACATCAACGACAACTTCTCGCTCTTGGCAAACCTCAATCAGGCAAGCCGTGCGCCCCGCCTGAACGAAGCCCTGTTGGCTAACGAACGCGCAGGCGCCGCCGCCGATTTGGACAGCAACCTCAAAGCCGAAACCGCCCGCCGTGCCGAATTGGGCTTCAAATGGCGCAACGACAATTTCAACGTCAGCGGCAGCGTGTTCCACCAACGCATCAAAGACCTCATCGTCTATCGTTGGGCAAAAATCAACAACAACACCGCCTCCATCACCGAACGCGGCAAGATTTACAACGGCGGCACGCTCAAAACCTACGGCTACGAACTTGACGCATCCTACCGCTGGGGCGGCCTGACCGCGCGCGCCGGCGTGTCCTACGTCAAACCTCGTCTGAACGGCGAAATGTACTACGGCGAAAGCCCGATTCAAGCGGAAGACCACGAAAGCTCGTTCACCTTCTGGAACACCGGCCGCCAATGGCTGACCGGCCTGTCTTATCAGTTTGAAAACCCCAAACTCGAAATCGGCTGGCGCGGCCGCTACGCCCAAAGCGTGAAATACACCGACGTCGCCCGCGGACAAGGCACGATACACGGCAAGAAATCAGGCTACGGCGTACACGACATTTACGCCAACTGGCAGCCGCTGAAAAAAGACAACCTGAACGTCAACTTCGCCGTCAACAACATCGGCAACAAGCAATACCGTTCGCACAGCCAACGCTTCCCCGACGGCAACGGTCGTACTCCCTTCTACGAGCGCGGTCGCGAGTTCGCCTTGGGCGTGAATTACCGCTTCTGATAGAAACGTTGACAAAAGGTCGTCTGAAACCTGATTTTTGGGTTTCAGA
>NZ_KV800908.1:55210-74876 GCF_001810355.1 Neisseria sp. HMSC074B07
TGAAACCTGATTTTTGGGTTTCAGACGACCTTTTCGTTATGGAGAACAAGCAATGGACTGCGAACACTGCCCGAAATCCGTTAAAATACCGCATCCTTATTTTCAGACGACCTCAAACCATGTTGGTACTCGGAATCGAATCATCCTGCGATGAAACGGGCGTTGCGCTTTACGACACCGAACGCGGCCTGTTGGCGCACCATCTTCACACCCAAATGGCGATGCACGCCGAATACGGCGGCGTTGTCCCCGAACTTGCCAGCCGCGACCACATCCGCCGCGTCGTGCCGCTGACGCAGGGCTGTTTGCAGGAAGCGGGCGTTTCATACGACGACATCGATGCCGTTGCCTACACCCAAGGGCCGGGTTTGGGCGGCGCGCTTCTGGCGGGTGCGGGCTACGCCAATGCCTTGGCGTTTGCCTTGAACAAACCCGTCATTCCCGTCCACCATCTCGAAGGCCATTTGCTCTCCCCGCTTTTGGCGGACGACAAACCCGAATTTCCGTTCGTCGCCCTGCTGGTTTCGGGCGGACATACACAGTTTATGGCGGTGCGCGGCATCGGCGATTACACGCTGATGGGCGAAAGCGTCGATGACGCGGCAGGCGAGGCGTTCGACAAAACCGCCAAACTCTTAGGTTTGCCGTATCCCGGCGGCGCGAAGTTGTCCGAACTGGCGAAGCTGGGCAACCCCGATGCCTTCTCGTTCCCGCGCCCCATGCTCCATTCGCACGATTTGCAGATGAGCTTCTCCGGTTTGAAAACCGCCGTGCTGACCGCCGTCGAAAAAGTCCGCGCCGAAAACGACGGCGAAATCCCCGAGCAAACGCGCAACGACATCTGCCGCGCGTTTCAAGACGCGGTGATTGACGTTCTCGCCGCCAAAGCTAAAAAAGCCTTGTTGGATACCGGTTTCAGAACTTTGGTCGTCGCGGGCGGCGTCGGTGCAAACTGGAAGCTGCGCGACGAATTTTCCCGCCTGAGCGTCAAAAAGCCGTCTGAAAAAGGCAAACCCAAATCTAAGGAAGAAAAAATCAAAGTCTGCTTCCCGCCCATGGAATACTGCACCGACAACGGCGCGATGATTGCCTTCGCCGGCGCAATGAGGCTGCAGGAGCGGCAACCCGCGGGTGCGTTCAACGTCAAACCGCGCTGGCCGCTGTCGGATATTGTGAAATAGTGTGCGGCAAAGACAAAAGGTCGTCTGAAAACAGTTTTCAGACGACCTTTTTGCATGGCCTCAAGCAGAACGATCAACAGCAGATTCAACCGTTCCAATAATACCGGACAATGTGGAAGAACACGGGCGCAGCGAAGCAGATGGAATCTACGCGGTCGAGCATACCGCCGTGGCCGCGTATCATGTTGCCCCAGTCTTTAACGCCGTAGTCGCGTTTGATGGCGGACATCACCAGCCCGCCGAAGAAACCCATCAGGCAGACGACGAAACCGATAGCGGCGGCTTGTCCGTGGCTAAACGGCGTCATCGGCGACAGCAGCGCGGCGAGTACGGTGGCGGACAAAATGCCGCCAACCGTGCCGGATATGGTTTTGGACGGAGAAAGCGAAGGCATGATTTTGGCACCGCCGACCAGTTTGCCCCAAACGTATTGCAGCACGTCCGAAGCCTGCACCACGAAAATCAGAAACATCAGCAGCAGGATATTGCCGCTGCTGTCGAAATCGTCCAAGTTCAGGAACATCAGGGCGGGAACGTGTGAAAGGCAGAAGATGCAGATCATCGACATCCACTGCGTTTTGGCAGCGCGTTCGAGGAAATGGGCGGTTTGACCGCTCAAGCTGGCGATAATCGGCAACACCAAAAAGCCGTACACGGGGATGAAAATGCTGAACATGCCGTACCAGCCGTCATAGACGAAATAATATTGCACCGGCAGCAGCAGGTAGAAACACACCACCATGCTGTAATAATCGCTGCGGCGGCGATAGACGAGGGTCATAAATTCGCGCAAAGCGGCAAACGAAATCAGGAAAAACAGCGCCACCGTCCCCGTTTTGCCGAACCAAAATGCGACCAGCAGCACCAGCGTCATCAGCCACCAAGCGTAGATGCGGGCGTTGAGGTTGGAGATGGTGGCATTGTCTGCGCCGTTTTTGCGTTTCAGCCATTGCCCGACGACGCTGGCGAAAATCAATATGGCAAATACGCCGGTAAAGATATAGCCTGCCTGCGGGGTCAGATGGGCGGCGGTTTGTTCGGTAATGATTTGGCTGGACGTGTTAACAAAGCTCACGATGCAGCTCCTTTGTTTTGTTGAGACTCGTTACACTCGTTTTGGCGAAACTCACTTCGTTCATTTTGGCGAAACTCGTTACACTCGTTTTCAGACGACCTCAATGCCAGCAAGGCTTCGCGGGCGCGTGTCAGGAAGGTGTCTTTGTCTTCATCTTCGCGCAGGGTCAGCGGTTCGCCGATGTGGACTTCGCACAACAACGGCACGGGCAGCACTTTGCCTTTGGGCAGGACGCGGTTGATGTTGTCTATCCATATCGGCACAAACTCGGTGTCGGGCTTACTCTTTGCCAAATGGTAAATGCCTGATTTGAAAGGGAGCAGGATTTCGTTTTCGTCCGTATTGCGAGTGCCTTCGGGGAAGATAATCAGCGAATCGCCCACTTGGAGCGCGTGGTTCATCTGCTCGGTAATCGACTGCGGATTGTCGCTGTGGCGCGGAATCAAGAGCGCGTTGAAGACGTTTTGGATGATGAAGCGTTTGAGTTTGTTGGTCAGCCAGTAATCTGAACCCGCAACGGGACGCGTCGAAAGCCGCCAGCGGCGCGGCAGGGAAATCCACACCAGCAAAAAATCGCCATGGCTGCCGTGATTGGCATAATACACTTTCTGCTGCGGATTGAACGCCAGTTCGCGCGGACTTTTGGGGCGGACGCCGGTGAGGAAGGATACCGACAGGCACAATGCTTGGTCGGTCAGCCATGCAAGTTGTTTTTTAAAAAAATTTTTCATGACATCAGAGGATTTGGATAAGGAAAACTGCCGCTTGCGCAGCGGTCAGGTAAAGGCTTTTACGCCACAAGGCAAGCGCGCCCGCCACACGCTGCGGCATGGAGGGGTCGTCTGAAACACGGCGCAAGCCGGTTTGCCGCAGGGTTTGGTCGAAGGCTTCAGGCGTATAGCGGCCGTCGGCAAAATCTTGGAACACGCGGCGGTCGAATTCGATGCGGATGTGGTAATACAACAGCACCGCCGCCAAGATAAGCTGTACCGCCGACCACGCACCGCCACGTTGCGCGGACAAAACGAATAGCAAGGCATTGAACACGGCGGTATAGCGGGCGGTGGCAAGCAGGCGGGCGGTAATCAGGCTGTCAGTGGAATTGTCCATTCACATTCCTTTTAGGTATGGAAACCGTCATTCGGGGCATATTATGTCCAAGGGTCGTCTGAATTTGTTATCGGGATGGCACAGGCTTATCTAAAAACAAATTCTTTTCCGTAATCAAAATATAAATGGCTACTAACGACAAAATGGCCGTCTGAATAACCTTGCTGACAGGGTGGGTGGCGAAAATCTCGTTACCCAGATTGGCGCACAGGTGGAATATCGTCGCCACGGCGATGCTGCGCCCGCTTTTGGCGTACAACCAGTTCATCAATAGGACGAAGACGAACATGCTGACCACGAAATTAACCGTGTAAAGTGCGCCTTCGGAAACAATTTGGCTGTGGTAATAGCCTTTGACGAAGGCAAGCGGTATGTGCCAAAACGCCCAATACACGGTAAATAGCAAGGATGCAACAAACAGGCTTCTGCGTGCCGTGAGCGCGTCGGTGCCATAGCTGTGCCACGCCAATTCTTCGGCAACAGGCGCAATAAAGAGCATGAACCATGGCGACAACAAGGCGGACGTAAATGACGGATGTCCAGAAATGTGAAACTGCGCCCAACTGTGTCCGAAAGCGATGGAAATGAGTTGCGCTAGCACCAAGGTAACCGGACCGAGCAGTGCGGCAGCGAGCAGGTATCGCTTGGGAAAACTTGTCAGGCGGAACAGGCGGTGTTTCGCATCCGTCCATAATTTGGGCTGTTTGTACAACATGAATGCCGCCACGAGCATGGGTGCGAACAGCCCGGCCAGCCCTAACGTGGCCTGAGCCCACTGGTACTCAACAGCATCAGGACGGTGGCTGATGTAGGCGGCAGCAAACCATAATGTCCACGGAATCAGCAGGGATAAAGTGTAAAACGTAACGGGGCGGTAGCTTTTAGTCATAAGATTCCCTCCTTACTTTGGGTGCGGTACATATGAGTCGTCGTATCCTGAATTTACTTTAAACTAGGACTGCATTGCCTTGCACAAGCTCAATAGAGAATGATTTGCTCAGCTTGGGCTTTTCATCTACTTATCTTAGCTATCTCGATTAGCGTCGCAAAAACTCGCTTCGCTCGTTTTGGCGAAACTCACTGCGTTCATTTTAGCTTCGCAGAAACTCGCTTCGCTCGTTTTCAGACGACCTGCCGCCGCTTCTACTACCTTTGCCGTTTCCGGCGGCAGCACCGTCTGCGGGCGAGCCTGTTTCAGTTCCGCCGTTGCCTGCGCCAAATCCCGACAGCCGCCGTAAACCAGCAGCCAAGTAAACACCACCGCCGCGCTGCGTCCGTAGCCCAGCGCGCAACAGGTCAAAACCTTGCCGTGTTGCCGGCGTAATGCTTCCAGCAATGAAGCCGCCTGCATCAAATCGTTTTCAGACGGCGCAACCATATCCAATAGCGGCAAAGTGCGGTATGCGCCGCGATAACGGGGGCAGGGATATTCGGCGCATACGTCCAATACGGCGGGGAGGTCGTCTGAAATCCCTGATACGCTGCCAATCCACACATCATCACGAACCCGCACCATCTTCGCCTTGCCGCTCAGCCAATAAGCCATGTTCAGCCGAACGCCCACTAGATAAGGCAGCAGTAAAACCGTTGCCGCTGCCGACAACCTGCCGTCTGCTTGTTTTTGAAACACCGCCGCGTTGCCGGTCAAATAGGCGAAAGCGACCACCGATAGCGACACGCTGACCCACAACATCCACAACCACGCGCCGCCGAACAAGGAAGGCAGAGCCGACAATACCGCGCCCGCCAGATACAGCATGGCGATTTTGATTTCGCGAGAACGTGTTTCGGGGGGAGTTTTGGCTTCGCGGAAACTTGCTTCGCTCGTTTTCAGACGGCCTTGAGTATCAAAAGGCCGTCTGAAAGGCGATACGCCGTGTTGTGGTATGGCCCACAGCACCAGCCATCCCAGCAGCGCGCCGGTCGGCACGTCAATAAAATGGTGTTGGTAAGTCGTCAGTACCGACAAAGCAATCAGGCTTTGCCACAGCAAAATCGGCAATCGGATTTTGGGAAACCGCGTCCAATAAAACGCACCGACAATGATAGACAGCGCGATATGCAGTGACGGAGATTGGTTGTACGGCAAATCAAATGCGACCAATGAATCAAACATCACGCCCCACAGCCCGTCGGTAGGCGGCTTCGGCCAGCCGAAATGCAGCGGGAACAGCATAAAGCAAGTAGTGGCGACAATTTGCGCTGATACCAGCCGTGCGACATAGCGGTTTTGCTCACGCGTATCTCGACAAAGGAAAAATGCCGCTGCATACATGAGGTTCAGCGACCAATAAGGCAAAATCGTCCATTCCCAAAACGGAATGCCGCGCTCCCACGCAAAAGCGACTTCCGGCACATAGGTCAGCAATGCCGCGTAATGGTTGGACAAACTGTAGCTGGCATAAAAAAGTATGCCGACCAAAGCAAGTTTGAGTAGAGAAGTTTTCAGCGTAGGTTTCATGTTTTATCTAGTGCATTCCACTTCATCGCCATAATGGTCGGAATTCAGGCAGGATAAAACGTTTTCTTTTGGATGGTAGCGGAATTCCTGCCATGGCCCCTCAGACGAAACGGCGCGCCAGTGATGTTGTGAAGACTGGTATTGCTTCAACGTTCTGTTTGCGCCTTTGACACAAAAATTCTGCGCCCTACCCGCTGCCAACATACCGTGCCGTTTATCGGTTGGTGTGGTAAATAAGGGAATAAGCTTAGACACATCGGCATTTCGGGCAAACTTCATTTTGACATGGCCGTATCCTTCACCGGATTCGATGATTAAGGTGGACAAGGGCTGTCCAAAAGCAACAGAATTTTTCAATTCAATAGTTAATGCTTCACCATCCGACTCTGTCTGCTTACTCCGGCTGCGGGCAACGGAGGCGCGGTATTGGGCAGGCAGTTTACCGATATCGGACTTTCCATAAGGCAAGGCATCAAAATCAACAGTGCAGCCTTTCTTCATAGACTGCAACAACGGCGTCCAGTCAGCCGCAGCGGCATAACAGGCGGATGAAAATGCGGAAAGAATTAGTAATGTAAGTAATTTTTTCATTATGAAACTTCACCTTATTAAAATTTGTACAAGCGTAATAACTTTTCCCGAAAATTTCTTTGTATAGCTTTGCATATGGGCATATTGTATATTTCTTCGGAACGGATAAAATATGTCCTGCTTTCAAAACAAAGCAAGGATGGCGCCGGATAGTCCACGCCACACATCACTCTTTTTTACTTTATGGAGTAATACCAGATGAAACTCTTATCTGCCGCTGTTGTAGCCGTTCTGACCGCCGGTGTTTCCATGACTGCCGCCGCCGCTCCTGCAGGCTATGTTCCTTACAAATGCGACAACGGTAAAAAACTGAATGTCGTTTATGAATTCGACCGTAAAGGCAATGCAGTAGGCGCTTCTGCAAATGCAGCTGGCAAACAAATCAGCCTGCGCGTTGACAAACGCCGCTCTGACAGCACCGGCACTACCTTCACCAACAAACGCGGCTTCTCTATGTCTGCCGGTTACATCGACCGCAACACCCACACCACTTCCGAAGTCGTGGGCGTCAGCGATGCACAAAACCGCTTCATCGTGAAAAACTGCGAACCTGTCAACATCGATCGTTAATTTAAAGCAACGATTTAAGTTTCTTCGAGGTCGTCTGAAAACCGAAACAAGGTTTCAGACGACTTTTCGTTTTATCTGCTTCCAGGCAAATTTTGAAACTGTTGCACATCTGCACAACTGCCGTTCCCCGCACATATAGTGGGTTAACTTTAAACCAGGACGGCGTTACCTCGCCTTGGCTCAAAGAGACATTCTCTAAGGTGCTGAAGCACCAAGTGAATCGGTTTCTGTACTGTCTGTACTGTCTTGCGGTTTCATCGCCTTGTCCTGATTTAGTTAAGCCACTACTATATCAACCTAAAAATGTTTCGCCACGCGAGAAACGGCGGTAATTCATCGACTCCTCTTTTTATTTCTTCACAGCCAGACTTACGGTAAAGATGCCGTCTTCGTCTATCCACTGATGGATTTTTTCAAAACTGGCTTTTTCTACAAGTTGATCCATTTCCTGCTGGCTGCGGCGGCGCATCACCCAGTTCGGGCTGCCTGCTTTGTGGCTGGTCAGCGCGCGCGCAATCATTTCGAGCTGCGGATGCCACGGCTGGCCGGTGTAAATCAGGTAGCCGCCTGCTTCAATCGCATCGCCGAAGCCGTAGAGCGATTTTAAAATCAAATCATTGTCGGCAAACAATTCGTGCAGGCCGGAAACGATGCCCAGCGTGGGGCGTGGCTGCAAATCCTGATAATTGGCGCGGTCGTAGGCATTAACTTCGTCGAAGGTAACCGTGTCTTGCAGACCGCGTTCGGCAATCAGCTTGCTTCCGGCTTCGACGTTAATCGGGCTGTAATCGCGCAGACGCACGGAATCGGGCAGCGTGTCGGCAGTCAGCGCGTCGAGTACATAGCGGCCGTGTCCCGAGGCAATATCAAGAACGTGTACCGGCTTGCCCGCTTCGCGCAGCTTGGCAGAGGCCGTCTGAATCGCTTTGCCGATATTGATTTTGCGTTGGCGGATGCCGCGCCAGCCGATGGCGTTGAGATAGTGTTTGTCCACCGCCACACCAAAGGCATTGCTGCCTTGCGGCTGGTTACGGTACACATAATCCAGCGTGCTGCCGGAGTCGTAGCCGGTTTCCTTGCCGATTTTCAAACCTTCGCTCCAGCGCGCGCCGAGGTCGAGGGCAGCTCGGTAAACCGCCCAAAATGCGCCGCGCGGCGAACAAATAGGCAAAGGCGTGGCCAGTTCGTCGGCTTCGCGGCGGCTTTCGCCGTGCAGGTGGGCTTGGGTCAAATCGACTTGATATAAAGGCTGATTGAAACGTTCGCGGATAAAGCGGCGCATTTCGACAAAGGCGATTTCGCGGTTTTGTTCGCCCAATGTGTCGTGATAGAAACCGGGCAGGATATGGCGTTCTTTGATGCGGCTGCCCAAACGGTTGTAGAAATCGTGTTGCGGTTTGTGGTGAACAACCCAGTCGCTGCCGGAAATCAAAAGCTGCAAGGGCGTGGTAATCGCCTGCGCATCGGCGACGACACGTTCGGCAGCCTCATACAAACCGAGCAGGATGCGCACGGAAATGGCGCGGGCGATGAGCGGATCGTTGTCGTAGCTGGTTTGGCGCTCTTGGTTGTGCGTCAGGTAGTGGGCTTTGACGTAGCTGTTGACAAAGAAATTGCCGCGCCATTTCTGCATGATTTTCAAGCCGGTGCGGGCAAAAGGAACGTAGAGTTTGACTTTGAATGCGGGCGATGCCAATACGGCACAGCGGATTTTCGGCGCGTAGTCATGTAGCCAAGTAGACACCAATACCGCGCCGACGCTTTGCGCGATCACGCAGATGTTTTCAGGTTTGATGCCGTATTCGCTTTGGATGTGGCGGATAAAGTCGTCCACATCGGCAACGGAAGTACCGATACTGGGGCTGTCGCCGCGTTCGCCGGGGCTGTGGCCATGACCGCGCGCGTCCCATGCGAAATAGGCAAAATCATCAAAACCGAGTTCGTCGGCAACAAACATCATCCGGCCGGAATGTTCGTGGCCGCGGTGGAACAGCACGATGGCTTTATCGGCCGAACCGTCGGCAGCGGGTCGGTAGCGGTAGAAAAGCGAAGTGCCGTCTTGGGTAGAAAAGTATTTTTGTTGCTCGGACATGAAAAACTCCTGATAGTCATATTTTTGAACGGTATCATGACACGCTGAATTTATGCAATCGTTATCTGATAAACGGATAAAGGAAATGACGGAAAGAAGCAACAAAAGGTCGTCTGAAACGTTTCAGACGACCTTTACTACGTTTAACGAAGTGCTAAATGACTGCTAATTTTGCCGTGTTTAAATACACCCATCAAAACCCCAATGACACATTTCGAAAGGAAGTCGAACATGAAAAAATTATTATTGACCGCCATCGTCGCTTTGTCCGCTGCTGTCGCAGGTGCCAACGATTACATCGAACACCAAATTTACAGCGATAGAAATTTTGAACAAAACCGTGCCAAAGCCATCAGAATGCTTGAGCAACGCGGTTACCGCGTTCACGACATCGACGCCGACGACTATCGTGGCAGACCTGTATTAGACGTAGAAGCCTACAAAGGCGGACGCGAATACGACATCAAATTGTCTTACCCCGACTTGAGAATCATCAAAGAGCGTATCGACTACTGATAAACGATGCGTTACAACTGCCGCAAACTGCCCGTTTGGCGGCAGTTTTTGTTGAAGGGGAACTTGGATTGCCGACTTCATCATTACAAACATGATTATCCCAAGAAGTGTAATGTTTTTATCGATAATGTATGACGTTGTGTAAATTCCCCGAATCAGAGGAACTAAAAAACGCTTTTTCCTTTCCATTTAAATTGATTTACTCAAACGGAGGATAAACATGGATTTCCACGATAAAAATAAAAAAGGGCAAGAGCCGCAAAATACGGTTTCTAACTGGGAGAAACCTTTCGAACGCCCCGACCCCGATGCGCCGCAGCCTGTTTCCGAAGTTTGGGAAGGCTCGGAAGAAACGTTTCATAAGGGTGAAGAAACTTTAAAAACCGAAGAAGCGGTCAAAACCGAAGATTTGGTGCTAACCGAAGAAGCTGTGGAACCTGAAACGGCAGACCATCAACAAGACCACAATCCCGAAGAGCTTACGCCGAAAAACATCATCATTGAAGGCATCGGGATGTCGTCTGAAAAGCCCAAAAAGAAAAAGAAAGACAAAAAAGACAAGGCGAAGAAGAAAAACCAAGCCGCCGACGTGCCGCCTTCCGATCTTTTGGGTACGAACAAAGGCGTGGAAACCATGTTCCGCAATGCTGTTCGCTCAGAGATGGAGTTGCTCGCGCTGGCGGCGACCAAGGCGAACATTATGATTTCGCTGAATGGTTTTATCGTGTCTGCGCTGATGATTTCGGGCGCGTTTATTTTCTCATCGTCGCCCGAATTTCTGATTCCGGCGAGTACGTTTATGATTACCGCCGCCGCGTCCATCGTGTTCGCGCTTCTGTCCGCTTCGCCCGAACGTATCGGCAAAATGCAGGCTGCGCGTACTTGGGTTAAGGATTTATTCCGCGGCCGCGCCAAACTGCGTGATTTGAAAACCCGCCTCAGCAGCACCCAAACGCGCTTTTTCAGCGGCAGCCAGCCCAATATTCTGATTTACGAAGACCGTGTGAAGGTACAAAAAGAGCAATATTGGGAAATGATGCAGGAGATTATGGGCGACCGCAAACAAGTCTATCAAAAGATGAGCGATCATCTTTACTGGCTGGGCCTGCTGGCGGACAAACAGTTCAAATACATCAACTTGTCTTAT
Source organism: Neisseria sp. HMSC074B07 (assembly GCF_001810355.1). Lineage (NCBI taxonomy): Bacteria > Pseudomonadati > Pseudomonadota > Betaproteobacteria > Neisseriales > Neisseriaceae > Neisseria > Neisseria sp. HMSC074B07. The sequence goes on from NZ_KV800908.1 coordinate 65,954, forward strand.
GCCGTATTCCGTTGGGGGCTTTTGGCTTCGCTGGCGGCATTTATCGGCGTGAAGACGCTGCCTTCACTGCTGACCCAACCTGCCAACAATGCGGCAGAGCTGCGCTCTTTGGGTATTAATATGTTCAACGGTGTGTACGAGCCTTCCGCCGTACAACAGCTTCCAGACGGTAAACTGCTGATTGCCGAAGACGAACCGAACCACGCGTTCAGTATTGTCAGCATCGACCCATCCGGCAGATTTATCGAAGACGAAGCCTTGGATACACGCGTGATTACCGGCTTCAAACGCCGCCTGAGCGACTTGGAAGCATTGGCACGCGACGATGAAGGCTTTATCTACGCGCTCACTTCCCACTCGCGCACCCGCAAAGGTAACCGCTCGCCCGATCGCGAACACCTGATGCGCTTTAAAATCCAAGACGGCAATGTGTTGGGGCTGACCAGCTACGATAATCTGACGCAGGTTTTGGAAACCGACCACAAATTACACGACCTCATCCGCGAACGCACCAAAGCCGAAGTTTCCTTTGAAGAAATCAATATCGAAGGTATGGCGTTTGACCCTGTGAAGAAACGCCTCGTCTTGGGCTTCCGCGATCCTGAGTTCAACAATATGGCACTGGTAGCATTCATCAGCAATCCGAAAGACGTGTTCGAGCGCAACGCCAAACCTGAGTTTGACGAAGTTGCCATCCTTGACATCGACGGCGGCGGTATCCGTTCTATCAACTACGACCCGGTGTTGAAAAACTACGTCATCGCCAACGAAGTGAAGGATGAAAACGGGCAGAAATTCTCGCAACTGTGGACTTGGAGCGGCAACCCGACCGACGAACCGCAAAAAATCTCCCTGCCCAACCTGCAACACATCACCAATGTCGAAGCCGTCGATTCGATTACGGTCAACGGCAAGCCGCAGATGATTCTGATGGGCGACGAAGGCAATGCCTCGCAGAAAATTACTGCCAAATATATGTTGGTGGATTACAGCCAACTTGGTAAACAGTAGTTTTAAAGCTGATTAAAGGTCGTCTGAAACCAAATCATGATTTCAGACGACCTTTTTGCTATTGCCCAAGGTCTATCGGCTTGCGTTCAACCGTTTGTCCGGCCGTGTAAACATAAACACCACCAGCGAAGTCAGCGCGCCCAGCGTGTCGGCGAGCATGTCTTTTTGCGCGTCCCAAATATCGCCTTGCGAACCGAGCACTTCCAGCCCCGCTTCGCCGCCGTCAATCACCGCATACTGCCATTCGATGATTTCGTAAGCCGCCGCCACGCTCATGATGAAGAATAAGGAAAAAAACAGGGCAAGCGTGGGTCGGCAGAGTTTGCGGCGCAACAGCCATTCCGCCATCGGGTAGGCGTAGAAACCGATGATGTAGTGTCCGACGCGGTCAAAGTGGTTGCGCCCTTCGCCTAAAAACGGCGCAAGCAGGCGGTTTGCCCAATCGAAGGGGACATCGGCGAAGGTATAGTGCGCGCCGATGGTGTGCATAATCAGCCAGAAGCTCATGAATACATAAGCCAGATTGCTAAAGCGGAACAGGCGGTAAGTGGCAACGAGCGCAATAAATACGATGGAAACAGGGATGATTTCGGCGTACCAAACGGCGCGGTCGGACGGGTTGATGCCCGACCAAACGATGAGTGCGGCAATGAAAACCGTGAGCAGCAAAGGGATAACGTGCGAAGTTTTTTGCATGATATTTTCGTTTTATAAAGTGAGTAAAAGATGGGGAAATAGGTTTCAGACGACCTTCAAACCATTGACGACGCGCTTATAGCAGGTGTAAACCAGTGCCGCGCAAGCCAGCCACATGAAGACGTAGAAAACCGCATGGAAGCTGCCCGCCACCGCATACCACACCGCCAGTACGCCGATAAAGAACGCGCGGTCGCTCTTGCCGAACGGCCCGTCATAACGCCGCCCGTTGCCGTGTACCTGCCCCAACACGCCGCAAAATTCGGTCATCGCTGCAAGCCAGACAAACAGGCCGATTTGTGCGCCGTCAAACGGGGCGATAAAGGCGAAAGGCAGATACAGCGCGGCATCGGCGGCAACATCGGTGATTTCGTTCAGATAGCCGCCCAATGCCGACTGCTGACCGAACTCGCGCGCCAGCATCCCGTCCACCGCGTTCAACGCCATACGGACGAACAGCCACACGGGCAACAGCCAAAACAAGGCAGGAACCTGCGCGCCGAGCGACAGCAGCAGCCCGACCGCGACCGACACCGCGCAAGCCGCCAGCGTAACCTGATTGGCGGTTACCCCCTTCTGATAAAGCCGGCGCACCAGCGGGCGCAGCAGGTTTTGGAATTTGGGTTTAAGGGCGTAGATGCTCATGATTATGCCGTCTGAAAATAAACGAAGTGCCGCGATTATAGACGAAATCCGTTATAATCCGTCAACTTTCCAACCACGCGGTTCGCAAACCTCCCGCGTTACCAAAACTAGGATTCACCATGCAAAACCAACAAGCCTTGGTCATCTTCTCCGGCGGCCAGGATTCCACCACCTGCCTGATTCAGGCGATTCAAACCTACGGGCGCGAAAACGTCCAAGCCATCACCTTCCAATACGGGCAACGCCACGCCGTCGAACTGGAACGCGCCCGCTGGATCGCGCAGGATTTGGGTGTCAAACAAACCGTACTCGACTTGAGCCTGATGCAGCAGATTACGCACAACGCCCTGATGGACGATACCGCCGCCATCGAAACCGCTTCAGACGGCCTGCCCAATACCTTCGTGGACGGACGCAACGCCCTTTTTCTGCTCTACGCCGCCATCTACGCCAAAGGACAGGGCATCAGGCACATCATCGCGGGCGTGTGTGAAACCGACTTCTCCGGCTATCCCGACTGCCGCGACGTGTTCGTCAAATCCATGAACGTTACCCTCAATCTGGCGATGGACTACGCCTTTCAAATCCACACCCCGCTGATGTACCTGACCAAAGCGCAAACTTGGGCGTTGGCGGACGAAATGGGCGCGCTGGACTACATCCGCGAGCAGACCCACACCTGCTACAACGGCATCGCCGGCGGCTGCCACGAATGCCCAAGCTGCGTGTTGCGCGAGCGCGGGCTGGCGGAATATTTGGAAAGCAAAAAGGCCGTCTGAAAACGTGTTCCGTCCGGAGTGGGAACGTCTGCGGTAAGAGGGCAGTCGAATAATCAGCCGAGAACAACTGTAAGGGCCGTCATGACCGACAAAATCCATCTCTACCACCCGCTCCATACTCTGAAACCTTTTTCAGACGGCATCTGGATTGCCGACGGAAAAGTCATACACATGAATTTTCCGCTGGGCATCAAAGTGCCGTTCAGCACCCGCATGACCGTCGTGCGCCTGAACGACGGCGGGCTGTGGTGCCATTCGCCGGTTGAACCCGTGCCCGAACTGTTGCGGCAAATCGACGCGCTCGGCGAAGTCCGCCATCTGGTTTCGCCCAACAAAATCCACTACGCCCACATCGCCGCGTGGAAACGGCATTACCCGCAGGCGCTTGCGTGGGCAAGTTCCGACGTGCGCGAGCGGGCGGCGTCACAGCATATTGCCGTTTGTTTCGATGCCGACCTCGGTGCCGCCGCGCCGCCGCAATGGGCGGACGATTTGGCGCAAATGCCGTTTGCGGGCAGCGCAGCGATGGAGGAAACCGTGTTTTTCCACCGCGCGAGCCGAACCCTGATACTGGCCGATTTGATTGAAAACTTCGAAACCGCCAAATTTCCCAGCCGCTTTTGGGCGGGCGTGATGAAACTGACGGGTATCGCCGACCCCGACGGCAAGGCCCCCGCCGACTGGCGCGCCACCTTCAAAGACAAAACCGCCGCCCACGCCTGCCTGAAGCAGATGCTGGACTGGCAGCCGGAAAAAATCATACTGGCGCACGGCCGCTGCTACGAAACCGGCGGCACGGACGAACTGCGCCGCGCGTTCAGATGGCTGGATTAACCAAGCTGCGGCTGTTTTGTTGAAAAATATAGTGGATTAACTTTAAAAAGCCACAGCGGTACGCAAAACCACTATGGCTTCCCATACAACCAAAGGTCGTCTGAAAACACGATTTCGATAAGACGGAATGTTTTCAGACGACCTTTTCTGTTGCCAGCAACATTTCCACATTCCGCTCGGTCGCTTCGGCTATCTCTTCAACGGCAACGCCGCGAATTTCAGCGGCGATGGCGGCGATTTGGCGGATGTTGGCGGGCGTGTTGGTTTCGTTTTTCAGCATAAACGGGCTGTCGGTTTCCAAGACGAAATCGGTGTCATTCAAGGTTTTGAGGGTTTCGCGTATTTTTCGTGCGTTCGGGTTGAGCAACAGCGAACCGATGCCGATTTTGAAACCTAATTTCGTCAACACGCGCGCTTCTTCCGCGCTGCCAGAGAAGGCATGAACGATGCCGCCCTGGGCAAAGCCTGTCTGTTTGACGGCGGCGGCGATGTCGGCGGTGGCTTTGAGATTATGGATAATCACGCGGCGGCGCAGGGTTTGCGCGATGGCAAGCTGGCGGCTGAAGACTTGGATTTGCCGCTCGCGCTGCGGCGGCGTTTGGGTTTTGTCGTAAAAATCCAAGCCGATTTCGCCGACCCATGCCGCCGGACGCGCTTGCAATGCTTGCTCCAAACGCTGGAAATCCGGTTCGGAAACGTCGTCTGAAAACCAAGGATGGATGCCGAGCGCGATATGGATATTACGGAAAATCGGGTTTTCAGACGACCTCTCCGCCAAATCCGCCACGTCCTGCCAATCCTGCGGCTGGGTCGCGGGAACAATAAACCGCCCTACCCCTGCCTCCCGCGCGGCGGTCAGGATGTGCGGCAGGTTTTCACGCAAGGCGGGATCGGCGAGGTGGCAGTGGGTGTCGGTGAAGTTCATCGGTTTCACACTAATTTTAGTCTTACCAATTCTTTGTGAACATCTTCCACCCCCCAGCCTTGCGATACAGCGAGGGTCATGAGTGCGGTGGCGGTTTCGAGGTTGCATTTTCCACCGTTGATGATGCCCGAATTGCGGAACGCGTTGCCTTGCGCGTAAACAGCGGCGGTTCTGCCTTGTCGGACTTGACTGATGTTGAGCAGCAGTTTTCCTTGCTGCGTAAAGTCTCGGACGGCACCGATGAAACCTTCGTCTGCGGGGGTGTTGCCGTGTCCGTAGCTTTGCAGGATAAGGGCTTGGACGGGAAGCTGTCCGAGTCCGTTCGCAAGTTCTTGGACGGCAAAGCCGGGGATAAGCGTGCGGACGGCGATTTTTGCCTGCGGGTCGGGATAGCGGATTTTGAGGTCGTCTGAAACATCCGCCGCATCTTGGGACGGAATGCGAATATGGTTCCAACCTTGGGTTTCGTCCCATTCGGCGATGGCGCCGAAATGCGGATTGTCGAAGCCTGCGGCGGTTTCGGTGCTGACTTTGCTGCTGCCGACGGCGGGATAAAGTTTGCCGTCAAAGGCGATAACGGTTTGTTTGAGCTTGAGGCTGAAGGCGGCGACGGCGGTGGAGAGGTTGCGCGGGGCATCGCTGTTTTCGGCGGCGTAAGGCCATTGGGAACCGGTCAGGATGATGGGTTTACCCAAACCTTGCAGGGCGAGCGCGAGGAGGTTGGCGGTGTACACCATGCTGTCCGTGCCGTGCAGTATCAGGATGCCGTCGCAGGAAGGCAGTTTGGCGGCGATGATGTCCAGCCAGTCGCGCCAGTGTTGCAGGGTGACGGAGGAGGAATCAATCAAGGGATTGCAGACGTGCCACTCGAAGTCGAGGTCGTCTGAAAAGGGGGAAAGGGCTTGGCTGACAAGCGCGGTATCGGGGCGCAGGCCTTCGCTGCTTTGGGTCATGCCTATGGTGCCGCCTGTGTAGAGGACGAAGATTTTTTGTTTCATGGACATCATCGGGTCGTCTGAAAATAATGATGCGGCTTATTTAACTATATTTCGGACAGGCTGGCAATTTGGCGGCGCAGACGGTTTTCAGACGACCTTGAAATGAAAAAGCACCCCGAGGCTGTCGATATTTGATTTTCCAAGTGGATTTTTACTCACGAAGCAGGAAATTCAAAGCGGAAGCCGCAACAAGCTTGGACGCTTGGTGAGGATTGCCAACGCAGAAGATACCGCTTTGGGGATAAAAAGGCACGGAAACTATAGTGGATTAAATTTAAATCAGGACAAGGCGACGAAGCCGCACAGTACAGACAGTACAGAACCGATTCACTTTGGTGCTTCAGCACCTTAGAGGAATCGTTCTCTTTGAACTAAGGCGAGGTAACGCCGTCGGTTTAAAGTTAAGCCACTATATTGAATATCGTCAACCTTGTCAGGATGCTTGATTTTATTGTTCGCTTTGAGCGGCTTTTTTGGCTGCCTTGGCGGCTTTGCGCTGCGCCCGCTTTTCGCTCAATTTGGTACGGTAGAACTGGAGGCGCTGGCGTTTTTTCCACCAAAACCAGGCCAACACCACTGCCAATATACCCAAAACAGTAAAGATGCCGGATTGCAGGCTGTGCATTTTTGCCATCAGCCAATCAATGTTGTTCGCGCCGTATTCGCCCAAATAAATCCACACCGGTACGGAAATCAACGCGGCAAGCCCGTCCATCAGGATGAAACGGGTATAGGAAACTTTGCGGCTGATGCCTGCGGTCACGAAAACGGCGGTACGCAAACCGGGCAGGAAGCGGGCGACGAACAATACCCAGTTGCCGTATTTGTCGAATTTCTCCTGCACCTGCGCGTAACGCTTTGGTGTCATCACGCGGGCAATGGGTTTGAACTTGAGAATTTTCTGCCCCCACACGCGTCCGGCGACAAACATAAATCCGTCGCCCGCCAACACGCCGAGCATACCGACGACAACCATCCAATGCGAATTGGTGTACCCCAAGCCGGAAATCACGCCGCCTGTCACCAGCGTCAAATCTTCGGGAATCGGCACGCCAAAGCCGCAAATGACCAAAACGAAAAACACAGCTGCATAGCCGTAATGGGAAAAAAGGGCTTCTAAAAAGGCAAACATGGCGTATCCGTCGGTTGTAATGTGAAGGGGAAATTCATTTGAACTGAATGTTGTATTTTACCAAAGATAGGGTCGTCTGAAAGAAATAACAAGGCAGGTTATGAAAATAGGCGTGAACAATATTGGTTGATGTGTTTCAGACGACCTTGAATCCTAAAAAACACAGTGGATTAACCTTAAACCGGCATGGCGTTCACCCGCCTTGCCCTGATTCAAAATTAATCCACTGCACCGCCGTTCCCGCTTGCACGGAAATGACGGCAGTTTCAAGGTTTGTTAAAAACCCGATTTATTGTCCGACAGCATTACTGCTTGCCGGTAATAGCTGCTGCGATGCGTTCCGCACCTTTTTTCGCCCAGTCCGCCTGACGCGCTTCGACCATGACGCGCACGACCGGCTCGGTACCCGATGCGCGCAACACGACGCGGCCTTTGCCTTCGAGCTCTTTTTCTACTTCAGCCAATACATCTTTCGAGGCTTCCTGCCATTTCTGACCTTTTTGAATGCGCACGTTGATCATGGTTTGCGGATACGGCTGCCAGTCGGCGCAAACGGTGGCAAGGTCTTGGTTCAGGATTTGCAGCGCCGCCAAAACTTGCAGCGCGGAGATGATACCGTCGCCGGTGTTGTGTTTGTCCATACACAAAATATGGCCGCTGGCTTCGCCGCCGATGAGCCAGCCGCGTTGGTTCAGTTGTTCCAACACATAGCGGTCGCCGACTTTGGCTCGGCAGAAATCGACGCCCTGCTCTTTCAGGGCAATTTCCATCGCCATATTGGTCATAACCGTGCCGACCACGCCGCCGATGTTGATGCCTTCGCGGGCGCGGGCTTTGGCGATGACGTAAATCAGGCTGTCGCCGTCGTACACTTTACCGTTTCGGTCGACCATCATCAGGCGGTCGCCGTCGCCGTCCAATGCGATGCCGTAGTCGGCTTCGTTTTGCAATACGGCGGCCTGCAAGGCTTTGGGATGGGTCGCGCCGCATTTTTCGTTGATGTTGTAGCCGTTGGGTTCGTCGCCGATGCTGACAACTTGTGCGCCGAGTTCGTGGAACACTTTGGGCGCAACGTCATAGCCTGCGCCATGTGCGGTATCGACCACCAATTTCAGACCGCGCAAATCCAAATGGCTGGGGAAGGTGGATTTGCAAAATTCGATGTAACGGTCGTCTGCGCCGTTGATACGGCGGGCGCGTCCGAGGCGGGCGGACGGCTGGGTTTTCATTTCCTCGTCGATTTTGGCTTCGATTTCCAACTCAATTTCATCGCTCAGTTTCACGCCGCCTTCGGCAAAGAATTTGATGCCGTTGTCGGAATACACATTGTGCGACGCGGAAATCATCACGCCGGCGGACAAACGCAGCGCGCGGGTCAGATAAGCCACGCCCGGCGTAGGCAGCGGGCCGGTTTGGATGACGTTGACACCTGCGGCGGTAAAACCTGCCACCAGCGCGGCTTCGAGCATATAGCCGGAAATGCGCGTATCTTTGCCGATAAGGACGGTCGGCTTCTGCCCGCCGTCATGCTGCACCAACACCTGCCCCGCCGCATAACCGAGTTTCAATACGAAATCGGGAGTAATCGGAAATTGACCGACTTCGCCGCGCACGCCGTCCGTGCCGAAATATTTTTTTGCCATGAGTTTACTCCGTGAGGATGTTTTTAGAATGGGGTTACCCGTAAATGTCATAACGGGCAGTATAGGGAATTTTATGCAAAACTGTTGGGATTTATGTTTAGCGTCATTAGATTGCGCCTGAGCGGTATAGTTTCTTATTTTATCAAAATACGGAACAAGTTAACCGGATTAAACAAACAGGTCGTCTGAAACCGCCAAACTTGTTTTCAGACGACCTCTTTATCACTATAGTGGATTAAATTTAAACCAGTACGGCGTTG
>NZ_KV800908.1:74976-96021 GCF_001810355.1 Neisseria sp. HMSC074B07
GCCTTGTCCTGATTTTTGTTAATCCACTATATTTCAGGGGCTGCCGACATTTCATTTTCAAAGTGTTTTTTTGTTTCCCAAGCAGAAGCTATTAAATGCCGGTAATGCCTAATGCGTCCCACACCTTCAACGCATCCGCTGTCGCCTTCACATCATGCACCCGCACGATTTGCGCGCCGCGCGCTACGGAAGCCAACGCTGCCGCCACGCTGCCGTGTACGCGTTCCGCCGCATTTGCCTCGCCGGTCAGCTCGCCTATCGTGCTTTTGCGCGATACGCCGATGAGCAGCGGAAAACCTGTTTCCGCCATCAATTCGGGCAAATGCCGCATCAGCGCGATATTGTGTTGCAAGGTTTTGCCGAAGCCGGAGCCGAAGCCGGGGTCGAGTATGATGCGTTGCGGTGCGATGCCTGCCGCGATACATTCCGCTGAGCGCGCTTTCAAATACCGCGCTACTTCACCGACAACATCTTGATATTTCGGATTAATCTGCATGGTTTTGGGCAAACCCTGCATGTGCATCAGGCAAATGCCCGTGTCCGCCTGACGCGCCAGCAATTCGACCGCGCCCTCGTCATTCAACGCCGCCACATCATTAATAATATCGACGCCGCCGAGTGCCAACGCTTTTTCCATAATCACCGTGCGGCGCGTGTCCAAACTGATGGGAACGCCCCACCCCGCCACTTCCGCCAAAACAGGCTCAACCCGCGCCCATTCTTCTTCAGGCGAAACATAATCCGCACCCGACCGCGTCGATTCGCCGCCGATGTCGAGAATGTCTGCGCCTTCTTTTAGAAGCTGTTCGGCATGTGCCAAGGCTGTTTGGGCGTTTTGCGAATACACGCCGCCGTCGGAAAAAGAATCGGGCGTCAGGTTGACGATACCCATGATTTTCGGCTTGTCCAAACCGATTTCAAACCTGCCTGCCTGCCAGATGCGCGTGGTCATGATGGTGTTCCGTAAAATAATGAAGACGAAATTATAGCTCGTCTGAAAACATCATGCAGCTTTCAGACGACCCCGTTTTACAAATCCTGCCGTTTAATGCCAAAATCAGGTTTACCATCCTAATCCGCCTGATAAAGGAAACAGCCATGTACCAACACGTCGAATACTACCCCGGCGATCCGATTTTAAGCTTGGTCGAAACCTTCAAAAACGACCCGCGCCCCGAAAAAGTCAATTTGAGCATAGGCATTTATTTCGACGATGAAGGCAAAATGCCCGTATTGGAATCCGTGAGCTGTGCCGAAACCGCCCGCGCCGCCGTGCCTGCGCCGTCGCCCTATCTGCCGATGGAAGGTTTGAACACTTACCGCAGCGCGGTGCAGCATTTGTTGTTCGGCAAAGATAATCCCGCACTCGCGCAAGGGCGCATCGTTACCGTACAAACCTTGGGCGGCTCAGGCGCGCTCAAAGTCGGAGCGGACTTCCTGCACCGCTGGTTCCCCGCAGCGCGCGCCTACATCAGCGACCCGACTTGGGACAACCACCGCGGTATTTTTGAAGGCGCAGGTTTCGAGGTCGGCACTTATCCTTATTACGACCCCGCTACCGTCGGCGTGAAATTCGACGAGATGACCGCGTTTTTCAACACCCTGCCCGAACACAGCGTCCTAATCCTGCACCCCTGCTGCCACAATCCGACCGGTGTGGATATGTCGGAACAGCAATGGGACAAAGTGTTGCACATCATCAAAACGCGCAAACTGATTCCATTTATGGACATCGCCTACCAAGGCTTCGGCGGCGATTTGGACAGCGATGCCTACGCCATCCGCAAAGCGGTGGAAATGGATTTGCCTCTGTTCGTCAGCAATTCATTCTCAAAAAACCTGTCGCTCTACGGCGAGCGCGTCGGCGGTTTGAGCGTGGCTTGCCCGAATAAAGAAGAAGCAGAATTGGTGTTCGGACAACTCAAATTCACCGTCCGCCGCATCTACTCCAGCCCGCCCGCACACGGCGCCTACATCGCCGCCGATGTGATGAACAACCCCGAACTTTACGCCTTGTGGCAAAATGAAGTCTATGTCATGCGCGACCGCATCCGCGCCATGCGGCAGAAACTTTATGACGTATTGACTGCCCAAATCCCCGACCGCGATTTCACTTATTTCATCAAACAGCGCGGCATGTTCAGCTACACAGGATTGAGCGTGGAACAAGTCCGAAGGTTGCGCGACGAATTTGCCGTTTACCTGCTGGATTCGGGCAGGATGTGCGTCGCCGGGCTGAACGCATCGAATATCGCCTATGTCGCCGATGCGTTTGCCGAAGTGCTGAAATAAAGCGCAAAAAGTAAAAGGTCGTCTGAAACCCGATGTAGTTTTATTTGAAGTAAGTCAAAAGGCCGCCCGAAAAATTTTCATCTTTCAGACGGCCTCTCTATAATTGGCGCACCCAACAGGGATCGAACCTGTGACCTCCAGCTTCGGAAACTGACACTCTTCCAACTGAGCTATGGGTGCGAAGAAGGCGTAAGATTAACGCAAATCCCGCCTGTTGGCAAAGCCTATTATGCAGGATGGCGCAAACAAGACAAATTTGAAGAAAAATCCCATAAAATAATCAACAACATACATAACCCACCCCTTAACAGGCGGCAAAAAACCGCCGCCTTTGCGTATATTTTCCACAAGAGCGATTGGAAAGCCTTTGTGAATTCAGTATAATCCAGCAAAATATTGTTAACTGCGTTTAACACACCAAACTATAACTCAAAGCACAACCTAACCTAACGGCGAGGCCTACCAAATGAAACAACTCCGCGACTCCAAAGCCCAAGGCTCTGCATTGTTTACCCTTGTGAGCGGTATCGTTATTGCCATTGCAGTCATTTACTTCCTCATCAAATTGGCGGGCAGCGGCTCGTATGCAGACGTTGCCCAATCTTCCGAAACCGCTACCCAAACCCGCATCCAGCCCGTAGGACAGCTTACCTTGGGAGACGGCATTCCGGTAGGCGAACGCAAAGGCGATCAGATTTTCAACAAAATCTGTATCCAGTGTCACGGCACAGACAGCTCTGTACCCAACGCACCGAAAGTTGAACACAACAGCGACTGGGCTCCCCGTATCGCACAAGGCTTCGATACCCTTTTCCAACACGCTCTGAACGGCTTTAACGCCATGCCTGCAAAAGGCGGCGCAGCCGATTTGACCGACCAAGAACTCAAACGCGTCATCACTTACATGGCGAACAAGAGCGGCGGCACCTTCCCTGATCCGGATGCCGCAGCGCCTGCCGATCAAGCCGCTTCAGGCAATGCAACCGCCTCCGCACCGGCCGCTGCCGGCTCTGCCCCCGCAGCCGATGCACCTAAAGCCGAAGACAAAGGCGCAGCCGCTCCTGCAGCTTCCGGCGCAGACGGTAAAAAAGTTTTCGAAGCAACCTGTCAGGCATGTCACGGCGGCGCAGTCCCCGGCATTCCAGGCATAGGTAAAAAAGACGAATGGGCTTCACGCATCAAACAAGGTAAAGAAACCCTGCACAAACACGCTCTCGAAGGCTTCAACGCCATGCCTGCAAAAGGCGGCAACGCCGGTCTGAGCGACGATGAAGTCAAAGCAGCGGTCGACTACATGGCCAACCAATCAGGCGCCAAATTCTGATTTGTTCAAGAACGCTATTGATATCCCGTCAAAAACGCATCTTTAAACAAGGTGCGTTTTTTTGCAGCCGTTCGCCATCCTAAAAGATATAGTGGATTAAATTTAAATCAGGACAAGGCGACGAAGCCGCACAGTACAGACAGTACAGAACCGATTCACTTTGGTGCTTCAGCACCTTAGAGGAATCGTTCTCTTTGAACTAAGGCGAGGTAACGCCGTCGGTTTAAAGTTAAGCCACTATATAAATCGACCAGACCCATCGATTGATTTTGCCTTCTCCTTTCCCTCTTGATATTCAAAGCATTCTAAACAACAAAAATATTTTCAGACGACCTCCTACCCACTTTGGTAAAATGCACCACACCATAATCCGCCCCTTCCACACTCCCGACCAACTGCCCATGACCAACCAGCGCATCAACCACGAACCCGTCTTCCTGCTTGCTTCCGCCCCTTGGCGCGAGAGCAGTTTGTGGGTGGAAGTGTTCAGCCGCCGTTACGGGCGCGTGGCTTTGCTGGCGAGAAGTGCGCGCAAGCGGCAGAGTGAGTTGCGCGGAGTATTGGTTCCGTTTGTGCCGGTCAGTGCCTCTTGGTACGGTTCGCAAGAGTTGAAAACGCTGCACCGCGCGGAGTGGATAGGCGGCTGGCCGCAACCGCAAGGCAGGGCTTTGTTCAGCGGCCTGTATATCAACGAACTGATGCTCAAACTGACAACCCGCGAAGACCCGATACCCGAGCTTTACGATGCGCTGGAAGCGGTAATGCGGGCGGTATGCGGTGAAAACAGCCATACCGCTGCGTTGAGACGCTTTGAATGGACTTTACTCAACCGCTTAGGATTCGCGCCCGATTTGTTTCACGATGGCAACGGCGAAGCAATCCGTGCCGAAGAAACCTACTGGCTGACGCCTGAAAACGCGGTCGTCCCCATCGAAGAAGCCGAACGCTTCAATCCACGCAATCATGGCGTGGCAGTCGGCGGCGACATCTTAATCCAGCTGCGTGAAGGCGATTTCACCCACCCCGAAAGCCTCGGGCAGTCGCTAAAAATCACGCGCCTGCTGATTGACAACCTCCTGCCCGAAGGCATTAAATCCAGACAGGTTTTGCAACAGCTCCAGCAATTCAGTTTCGGCGTTTAACTTTTTCAGACGACCTTTTCCATCGGCAGGTCGTCTGAAAATCCAAAGAAAGGACACATCATGCTCTTAGGTGTAAACATCGACCACATCGCCACCGTCCGCAACGCCCGCGGCACGACCTATCCCAGCCCCGTGGAAGCGGCATTGGTCGCGGAAACGCACGGTGCGGATTTGATTACCATGCACCTGCGCGAAGACCGCCGCCACATCAAAGACGCGGACGTGTTCGCCGTCAAAAACGCCATCCGCACACGCCTGAACCTTGAAATGGCGCTGACCGAAGAAATGCTGGAAAACGCGCTTAAAGTCATGCCGCAAGACGTGTGCATCGTGCCTGAAAAACGTCAGGAAATCACGACCGAAGGCGGTTTGGACGTATTGGCGCAACAGGAAAAAATCGCCGAGTTCACCAAAATCCTGACCGACGCAGGCATCCGCGTCTCGCTCTTCATCGATGCCGACAACGAGCAAATCCAAGCCGCCTATGATGTCGGCGCACCCGTTATCGAGCTGCACACCGGCGCATACGCCGATGCACACAGCCACGCCGAACAAATCAAACAATTCGAGCGTCTGCAAAACGGCGCGCATTTTGCCAGCGATTTGGGTTTGGTCGTCAACGCCGGACACGGCCTGACCATACACAACGTTACCCCCATCGCCCAAATCCTCGCCATCCGCGAGCTGAACATCGGGCATTCGCTGATTGCCCAAGCCCTCTTCCTCGGCCTGCCCGAAGCCGTCCGCCAGATGAAGGAAGCCATGTTCAGGGCAAGAATGCTGCCTTGATAGGCGACACCACCTTTTCAGACGACCTTCTCTCAACAAGGAGACCACCGCATGATTTACGGCATAGGCACAGACATCGTTTCCCTCAAACGCATCATCCGCCTGAGCAAAAAGTTCGGACAGGCGTTTGCCGAGCGCATCCTCACCCCCGAAGAACTGCTCGAATTCCCGCAAGCGGGCAAGCCCGTCAACTACCTCGCCAAACGCTTTGCCGCCAAAGAAGCCTTCGCCAAAGCTGTCGGCACGGGCATACGCGGCGCGGTTTCCTTCCGCAACATCGGCATCGGGCATGACGCATTGGGCAAACCCGAATTCTTCTACGCCCCCGCCCTGTCTAAATGGCTGGAAGAACAAGGCATCAGCCGCGTCAGCCTCAGCATGAGCGACGAAGAAGACACCGTGTTGGCATTTGTCGTTGCCGAAAAATAAGACAGTACCCATTGGCAGGTCGGCTTCGCAAATCCGACCTTTCCGAATTTTCAGACGACCTTTCTCCCCTACCCCATGACCCAAGACACCCGCCCCCTTATCCGCGTCGTTGCCGGCATCCTGCTCAACCAAGACGGCGACTACCTGCTCAGTTCCCGCCCCGAAGGCAAGCCCTATGCCGGATATTGGGAATTTGCCGGCGGCAAAGTCGAAGCGGGCGAAACCGACTTCCAAGCCCTGCAACGCGAGTTTGAAGAAGAACTCGGCATCCGCATCCTCGCCGCCACGCCTTGGCTGACCAAAATCCATTCCTACGAACACGCCCGCGTCTGCCTGAAATTCCTATGGGTGAACCCCGACCAATGGACGGGCGAACCCCAATCCCGCGAAGGACAGGCATGGTCGTGGCAAAAAGCGGGCGATTTCAACGTCGCCCCCATGCTGCCCGCCAACGGTCCGCTGCTGCGCGCCCTTTCCGTCCCACGCCGGCTTCAAGGTCGTCTGAAAACCGGTTTGTACGGACAAAACCGCAGCGGCGAATACCGCGTCGCCCCCTACTCCCTAGCCGAACCGCAACACGCCAACATCCTTATCTCAGAAACCGAACTGCGCAAACTCGGCAAGCTGCCCCAAGCCCAAAGCGTTTGGGTGTCGGTACACACCCGCGAACAATGGCAGCGTGTTCAAGATGCCGACGTCGTCGTTTGGCAAGTCAACCACGAAGCAAGCGCACGACAAGTGCTTGAAATATTAGAACAAGGCGTATCCGTTCCGCTGGTTGTTGCCGCGCCCGAAACACTGGTTTCAAGCTACCGCGACCGCTGGCTCTCGACAGGCGCACACGCCGTCCTGACCGACAATGACACCGAGGTCGTCTGAAATGGACAAAAACCGCAAACTCCTCCTCGCAGGTGTCCTCCTCATCCTCTTCGCCGCCGCCAAACTCCTGCTGCTGGACTGGTGGCAGAAACAACAGCCCCAAGCCCGCGCCGCCGAGTGCGACCTCATCAAAGGCTGCACCCTGCCCGACGGCTCGCACGTCCGCTCCACCCCCATCAGCCACCGCTCCGCCTTCGACATCACCGTCGAAAACACCCCGGCCGAAACACAACAAGTCAGCATCAGCTTCAGCATGAAAGACATGGACATGGGCTTCAACCGCTATATGCTCCAACAACAATCCCCGCGCACTTGGCAAGCGCGCCAAATCCACCTGCCCGTCTGCGTCGCAGGCAGACGCGACTACATCGCCGACATCACCATAGGCGGACAGACTTTTCAGACGACCTTTACCGCCCAGTAAGTGTTCTACGCGTATTCAAACAGGAAAACTTTTGCACGGGTTCAATTTCAATCAGAAACCTGAAAAGAGTGCCTATAACATGAAAGCGATTGTTTAGATGTTTTCACACTAAACAATCGCTTTTTTCAGGTTTGTACAACATAAAGCCATGCCGGTTTATATTTAACTCCCCATCAAGCCGATAAGCTAAAAATCCCATTAAAATCAACATATCAATTCCATATTCAATATATTGGGATTCCGCCATCAAGCCGTTTCCAATCCGCTTCCTTCATTCTTTATCCCTAATCCATTCCCCGCGCCGACAAACGTAAAAGAAACAGATGCTGTACATTATCCAACCATATCCCAACCCCTTAAAAACAAATGAAAATATAGTGGATTAACTTTAAACCAGTACGGCGTTGCCTCGCCTTGCCGTACTATCTGTACTGTCTGCGGCTTCGTCGCCTTGTCCTGATTTAGTTAAGCCACTATAGTAAAAACCCACCCGTATCGCAACCTAATGTTTCCAAATCTCCCTATTTAAGTTTGCTTATCAATAAAAACAGACAAAGCAGCCCAAGAATATTCAAAAAATATCTTTGAATTCAATATTTATATCAAACCTTCATTATAAAAATAATATAAACACCCCATTTATTAATTATATTACTGTCAACACTCTGATTTTGTGCTATATTGTGACGAAATAACCATTATTCAGAAATTGAGAAGAAAACTATGAAAACCGCCTCCGACTTCATCCGCGACGACATCAAATCCATGTCCGCCTACCGAATTGCCGACTTGCCCGAAGGCTTCATCAAGCTGGATGCAATGGAAAGTCCGTATCATCCGTTTGCCCGTTTCCCCGAGCTGTCAAACGAATGGCTGCGGCTGATTGCCCGAGCGCCGATTCATCTTTACCCCAACCCCGCCGCCAGCGGGCTGCAGGAAACTTTAAGAAAAGCCTTCGATATTCCTGAAGCTGCCGCCATCGCTTTAGGAAACGGCTCGGACGAGTTAATCCAATTCATGACCCTGCTCGTTGCCCAATCCGGCGCAACCATGCTGGCGGTAGAGCCGAGCTTCGTGATGTATCGGCACAATGCCGAGCTGTACGGCATGAATTATGTCGGCGTGCCGCTCAATGAAGATTTCACGCTTGATTTGCCTGCCGTTTTATCCGCCATCGACAAACATCAGCCCGCGTTGATTTTCATCGCCTACCCGAACAATCCGACAGGCGTATGCTTCCGCCGCGAAGAAGTCGAAGCCATCATCCGCGCGGCACGCGGCATTGTTGTGGTTGATGAAGCATACGGCGCATTCAGCCGCGACAGTTTTCTGCCGCAGGCGGGCAGCATCGAAAATCTGGTCGTGATGCGCACCATCAGCAAAATCGGTTTTGCCGGACTGCGCATCGGCTATGCGGCAGGAAGCCCCGCCGTAATGGGTGAGCTGGCGAAAATCCTGCCGCCCTACAATATGAACCAATTAAGCTTGGCGACCGCCAAATTTGCCCTGCAACACCACGACACGATTCAGACGACCATCGATATTTTAAAAGCCGAGCGCGAACGCGTTTTCAGCGGATTGTCCGCCATAGGTCGTCTGAAAGCCTTCCCCAGCGAAGCGAATTTCATTACCGTGCGCGTTCCCGATGCAGACGCATTGTTTAACACGCTTAAAGAAAACCGCATCCTGATTAAGAAACTCCACGGCACGCATCCGCTTTTGGCGCAATGCGTCCGCATTACCATCGGCAGTCCCGAGCAAAACGATGCCGTACTGGACATTATCCGCAAGCTTTATGCCTGATTTTTTAAAACCTCACAGAGAGTAAACCTATGACCATCACTCAACTCCACCTTGCCAATTTCCTGCAGCTTGTCGAAGAAGCAGGCTCGCTGACCAAACTTGCCCGCAAATGCGGTTACGACAACGCAGCATCCCTGTCCCAACTGAAACGCCGCCTTGAAGAGCAGGCAGAAGACGAAAAAGCGCGCGGCATCCGCCCAAGCCTTGCCGCCAAACTCGAAGCCGGCATGCACAAACGCAAAGGCTGGTTAAACCGCGACCACAGCAAAGACAAAGAAAAAGCCGCAGCCGCCGAAGCCGCCCGCCAAGAGCGTGCCGCCCAAGCAGCCGCAGCCGCCGCACCGGCATTCCATATGCCCGCAGAAGGCCGCGCAGTCAGCATCACCCGCAACACCAGCGAAACCCAAATCACCCTCAGCCTCAACCTCGACGGCACCGGACAATACCGTTTCGACACCGGCGTACCCTTCCTTGAGCATATGCTTGCCCAAGTCGCCCGCCACGGCATGATCGACCTCGACATCACCTGCAAAGGCGATTTGCACATCGACGACCACCACACCGTAGAAGACATCGGTATCGTACTCGGACAAGCCCTGAAACAAGCCTTGGGCAACAAAGCCGGCATCCGCCGCTACGGCCATGCCTACGTTCCGCTCGACGAAGCCCTGAGCCGCGTTGTCATCGACCTCTCCGGCCGCCCCGGACTCGTGTACAACATCGACTTCACCCGCGCCCTCATCGGACGTTTTGACGTTGACCTGTTTGAAGAATTCTTCCACGGCGTCGTCAACCACAGCATGATGACCCTGCACATCGACAACCTCAGCGGCTGCAATGCCCACCACCAAGCCGAAACCGTATTCAAAGCCTTCGGCCGCGCCCTGCGCATGGCGGCAGAATACGACCCGCGCATGGCAGGACAAACCCCGTCCACCAAAGGCACTTTGAGCGACGAATCCGTTGCCGTTGAAAAAGAAGAAGCGCAAAGCGAAGAGTAATCCGCTTTAATGAAAAAAAGGTCGTCTGAAAACCGGGAAACAGGTTTTCAGACGACCTTTGCATTTGCAGCAGGCATTGTTCAAAACGTAAGTCGGTAAAACATCGCAAATGAAAGCAGAAAGCATCTGCCCCGCCTCTTTCCCGCATTGATGTAAATCCATCTTAAATTGCAGACAACCCAAAATAAAAATCCATAGCCCAAATCTCATCCACAGATTCCGCTCTTCAAAAGCATCTCGTCAAACCACACACCTTGTTTACCTATCATTACCCACAAACCCCAAAAAGGTCGTCTGAAAACAGGCACGACAGGTTTTCAGACGACCTCAGATTTGTCAAACCCGCCCGATTTATGGGAAAATCGCACGATTGAATTTAACGAAGGGCGACACCGTGTTAGACAGAGAAGGCTATCGCCCCAATGTCGGTATCATCTTAATCAACAACCGCAACGAAGTCTTTTGGGGCAAACGTGTGCGCGAACATTCGTGGCAGTTTCCGCAAGGCGGCATCAAGCCGGGAGAAAGCCCCGAAACCGCCATGTACCGCGAGCTGTACGAAGAAGTCGGGCTGTTGCCGCAACACATCAAAATCGTCGGACGCACGCGTGACTGGCTGCGTTACGACGTGCCGAGCCATTGGGTACGCCGCGAATGGCGCGGTTCGTATCGCGGGCAGAAGCAGATTTGGTATCTTTTGCGGCTGGTCGGGCGCGACAGCGACATCAATCTGCGCGCCTGCCACCATCCCGAATTTGACGGCTGGCGTTGGCACCAATATTGGGCTCCCGTTGACGAAGTGATTGATTTCAAACGCGACGTTTACTTGGGGGCATTGAAAGAACTCTCCTCCCGCTTCCTGCGCGGCATGGAAAGCTACGAAGACTTTACCGCGCGCCTGCCTTTTGACAACCGATAAAACAACGAAACACAACGCTTTCAGGTCGTCTGAAAGCGTTGTTCTTCCTTTCAGACGACCTCTTCCCCTATGACTAAAAACAACCAATACAGCGAATCCAGCATTACCGTCCTCAAAGGCTTGGAGCCAGTCAAAGAACGTCCCGGCATGTACACCCGCACCGACAGCCCGACCCACATCTGCCAAGAAGTCATCGACAACGCGGCGGACGAGGCGTTGGGCGGTTTCGCCACTGAAATCGACGTGCGCATCCACGACGACGGCTCGCTTTCCGTACACGACAACGGACGCGGCATTCCCGTCGGGCTGCACCCTGTCGAAGGCGTACCCGTGGTCGAACTCGTGTTTACCCGTCTGCACGCGGGCGGCAAGTTCAACAAAAAAGACGGCGGCAGCGCGTATGCTTTTTCAGGCGGCCTGCACGGCGTGGGCGTATCCGTCACCAACGCCCTCTCCACTCGCCTCGAAGTAACCGTCAAACGCGAAGGCAAAATCCACCGCATCGTGTTTGCCGGCGGCGACGTGGTCGAACCGTTGGCGGAAGTGGGTAAATGCGCCGTCAAAGACAGCGGCACCGAAGTACGCGTCTGGCCGGACGGCAAATATTTTGAAAGCCCGAATTACAGCATCCCCGAACTCGAACGCCTGCTGCGCGCCAAAGCCGTTCTGCTGCCGGGCGTGCGCGTTTCCCTGACCCGTCCGGTCAAAGGCGAAGACGAAGCGCACACCCAAACCTGGCATTACCCCGACGGTCTGAAAAGCTACCTGACCGACCTGATTGCCGACGCGCAGGAAGCCGTACCGCTGTTTTCCTGCGAAAACTACATTTCAGACGACCACAACGGCGATTTCAGCATCGGCGAAGGCGCCGCGTTTGCCCTGACTTGGCTGGAAGAAGGCTCGTGCGCCAACGAAAGCTACGTCAATCTCATCCCCACCCCGCTGGGCGGCACGCACGAAGCAGGCTTGAAACAAGCCGTGTTCAACGCCGTCAACAATTTCATCAATCTGCATAACCTCCTACCGCGCGGCGTGAAAGTACAAAGCGACGACGTGTTCAGCAAAACTGCCTTCGTCCTCTCCGCCCGTGTCCTCGACCCGCAGTTCCAAGGTCAGACCAAAGACAAACTGACCAACCGCGACGCGTTGAAACTCGTCGCCGCCGTATCGGGTGATCCTTTGGAATTGTGGCTGAACCAAAACGTGGACTTCGGCAAAAAAATCGCCGAACTCGCCATCCGCCAAGCGCAGGCACGGATGCGTTCGGTTAAAAAAATCGAAAAGAAAAAAGGCAGCGGCGTCGCCGTCCTGCCCGGCAAACTGACCGACTGCGAAAGCGAAGACATCCGCGAAAACGAACTCTTCCTCGTCGAAGGCGACTCCGCCGGCGGCTCCGCCAAACTCGCCCGCGACAAAGCCACTCAAGCCATCCTGCCCCTGCGCGGCAAAGTGCTCAACAGCTTTGAAGTCCACCCCGACCAGCTTTTCGGCAACGCCGAAATCCACGACATTTCCGTCGCCATCGGCGTCGATCCGCACGGCATCAACGACAATCCCGACTTAAGCGGCCTGCGCTACGGCAAAATCGCTATTCTGTCTGATGCCGACGTGGACGGCTCTCATATTCAAGTTTTGCTGCTGACCCTGTTCTACCGCCACTTCCCGAAACTGGTCGCCGACGGACACATCTACGTCGCCCAGCCGCCGCTGTTCCGCGTCGATGTCAACGCACAAGGCAAAAGCAAACCCGCCCGCAAATTCTACGCCCTCGACCAAAACGAACTCGACAGCATTTTGGAGCGGTTGCAAAAAGAAGGCGTCAAAGAAACCGCCTATTCCATCAGCCGTTTCAAAGGCTTGGGCGAGATGAATCCCGACCAGCTCAAAGACACCACCATGCACCCCGACACCCGCCGCCTGTTGCAGGTACAAATCCCCGAAGGCGCGGATGACGAAACACGCGACATCTTCGTCAAACTGATGGGCAAAGGCGAAGCCGCCGCCCGCCGCGCATGGATGGAACGAGAAGGCGATACGGTGGAATTGGATATTTGACGCCGTTTGCTTGAAAAGCAAAAAGGTCGTCTGAAAGTTTCAGACGACCTTTGTTGCAATCAGCGGCGTTACGGTTGCCCGCCGTCGCGGATTACCGGGCTATCCACCCGGCTGCGCCGCAATTCTGGTTGTACACCAAGATGCCTCGATGAGTGACACAATAAGTATGGTAATCCTCGACCTCAATGTTATAAACCGTGGTGCGGTAGCGGCGGTAATGCCGTTGTCCGTCCTCGTCCACATACAGCAGGTTCTCGTCGTTCGGCACATCCGCCCAATCCAATGTCGGGCAATTCAGCGATTCATCAGTTAGAACCATCTCATAGCTGTTGCCTAAATCCGACTCTTTCCAGCCGTAAGCCAGGTTGATCGGCTGTGCCCAAGCCTGATCGGTATCGCGGTAGACATACAGCGGGCGGTAATCCTCCACCACATAATACTTGTGGCAACCCAACACCACGTCGCCCCGCTCGAGCTGGTCGGCGCGCTTCCACACCGGCTGTTCGTACAGCCGCATTTCGTAGGGGGTTTTTTCAAAGGCCGATAGGGCGTCGTATTTCTCCCAGCCGTCCGGCCCGTTGAACATATCGCTGCTGTCGTAATCGCAGCCCTTCCAATAAGCGCCGAGCTTGCCAAACTCCGGATGCTCAAGAATCAGGTTGGTGATGACGCCATACACACAGAACGGGTGATTGGGAGTAGCAACCAATTCCCCTCCCCCCCTGTTCCGTTCAGGGAATTGGGAAAATCTTAACATCACCACTTCCTTGTCCTCATAACGGAAGGTATTCACCACCCGCTTGGGCACGGCCTCGCCGATGCCGTTTTCCGGCCGCGACATCACCAAATCGCCCACTTTCAGTTCGTCTATCGGCGTCCAGCCTTCTTCCGTTTCTACCAAGGTGCCCTTCATAAAGCAGCCCATGCTGGAGGATAGGGCGTTTTCTACGGCGTGTTGTCCATTCAATTTGTTCATATTGTTTCCCGAGATTGGGGTTTTAAAGTTTCTGATTGAAGAAGATAGCTATGATAGATCCCCCATTACCACTTATCAGGCCGTCTGAACGTTTCAGACGGCCTTTGTTGCCAATCATGGTGTTCTACCTATCATCGCGTCTCAGGATTTCCACCACATCGCGGTTGATCAAATCCTTGCTGCGGGCCTGGATTTCGGCCATCCGGTCGGAACGGGTCTGGCCGCAGGTGTTGTGCACCAAGATGCCTGCATGTCCAACCAAATAAGTGTGGGTGTCTTCCACCTCGATGTTGTAAACCGTGGTGCGGTAAGGCTGATAATGCAATGTGCCGTCGGCATCTTTGCCTAACAGCATGGCCGGATTCTCGACATCGTATGCCAAAGCCCTTGGATACATATAGTTGTTTGCCTGATCCAGCGTTAAATCGTAAATATGCCCTATCGATTGCCGCTCCCAGCCATACTTATTTGTATAACCTTGCACCCAGGCATGGTTGGGGTTGTCGCTATCGACGGCAAAATAAGGGCGCGCCATTTCCACTACACGGTATTCGTCATAGTTTTGATCATTATCGTCTATGCCTATAGCCAACACCACATCGCCGCGCTCAAGCTGATCCACCCGCTTCCAGACGGGTGTTTCATATAGCGCGATTTCATACGGGGTTTGACTGAAGCGTTCCAAGGCTTGGAATTTCTCATGCCAGTCTTCGTCGTTCTCGACATCGATATTGTCGTAATAGATGCTGTCTTCCCGACCCAATACGCCGAACGGGCTGTCCATAAACAGGTTGGTCACCACGCCGTAGACGCAGAACGGGTGGTCGGGGGTGGCGGAAAGCCGCTGCCCTCCCCCTTCCCTTCGCGGAAAGGTAGAAAAGGCAAGATCCCATACCTCCTTGTCCTCATAACGGAAGGTGTTCAACACCCGCTTGGGAACGGCCTTGCCGATGCCGTTTTCCGGCCGCGACATCACCAAATCGCCCACTTTCAGTTCGTCTATCGGCGTCCAGCCTTCTTCCGTTTCTACCAAGGTGCCCTTCATAAAGCAGCCCATGCTGGAGGATAGGGCGTTTTCTACGGCGTGTTGTCCATTCAATTTGTTCATATTGTTTCCCGAAATTGTGTTTTTAAAAGTTTCTGATTAAAGGAGGTGGCTATATAGACACCTCGTATCACTTGTAAGGTCGTCTGAAAACGGATTTGGGTTTTCAGACGACCTTTTTACATTATGCTGCCAAACAGGGTTAAAAAATCATGCAGTAATCTTCAAAAAGCCGAATAGAAGGCATTTCCATATTATTCCCTCAGCAATTGCTCAATATGCATATTTTAAATGAGAAAATATATTTATGGCTGACAAAGGCCGTTTTCTTGATAATAATATTGACCCTGACTCAGAATGAATCGAAAGCATAAAAGGTCGTCTGAAAGCCAATCGTTTCAAATCATCATCTAAGGACATTCATAAATGGTACGCCTTACCTCATCCCTATTATTGCTCATCACCGGTCTTTCACTTACCGCTTGCGGTTCTAGTATTGATTATGACCGCCAAGGATTGGCGCGCAGCAAACAAATGTGGCAGCAGCGCTTGGATAGCCTTCCAATCGGCGCAACTGAAGCACAACTGCGCGACTGGCAAAACAAATACGGATTAAAACTGGCGTTTCAAGAACCTGACCATTATTACAGTTCCAACCTGCCCGAAGGCCATTTCCCCGTAAAAAAACATTGGTCCAAATTCAGCCCTTGCGATGCTTATTTCTTATCTTTGACCATCCAAACCAACGAGCAAAAGCAAGTGGTTAAAAAAGAACTAAAAGCCTTGGGCAGCTGCATATAAACCGTCTATGATTCAGGTCGTCTGAAATCCAAAGTCCGGTTTTCAGACGACCCCGACCTCGGATTTAAACTTTATCCATCATCAACATAAACCAACCCTCATCAATAAAGACTACAACATGAATTACTGCATCAAGGCAGCGAACATCCGCTGGTACGCGACTTTTATCACGGCATAGAATATGCCGAAGCACAGGCAAGGATAGAGGCGGCATTCGGTGCAGACTATTAAGGACCAAATGGCAAACCTTCCTCTATTGAATGAAACCATGACCGACGGCTCCCGCCTGTTCCTACAACTGCCGCAAACCTGCCCGCCGTCGAGCCTGCTGCGGAAAATTGTCTGTTTCGGCGGAATGCCTACCGACTTCGTATCGGATTGGGTTACGGGCGAGACGTGGATAGATTTTTGCTACAAGGGCTGGAAGTTCAGTATTCACAACCCATATGGTAAATATTGGTTTTTTGCCGAAAACAGCGAATGTCCCGAAGCTATATTGCAATCTATGATTCAGGTCGTCTGAAATCCAAAGTCCGGTTTTCAGACGACCTCAAATAAGGATCAACATGAAATACAAAGACCTACGCGACTTCATCGCCATGCTCGAGCAACAAGGCAAACTCAAGCGCGTCGTGCATCCCGTTTCCCCGTATTTGGAAATGACCGAAATCGCCGACCGCGTGCTGCGTGCCGAAGGGCCGACGTTGTTGTTTGAAAACCCGATTAAGCCCGACGGTACGCGTTACGATTATCCCGTGTTGGCAAACCTGTTCGGCACGCCCGAACGTGTGGCGATGGGTATGGGCGCGGACAGCGTGTCCAAGCTGCGCGAAATCGGGCAGACGCTGGCGTATTTGAAAGAACCTGAACCGCCCAAAGGCATCAAAGATGCGTTTTCCAAACTGCCGCTGCTAAAAGATATTTGGAGCATGGCGCCAAACGTGGTGAAAAACGCACCGTGTCAGGAAATCGTGTATAAAGATGAAGACGTTGATTTGTATAAACTGCCGATTCAACATTGCTGGCCGGAAGACGTTGCGCCGCTGGTAACGTGGGGCTTGACCGTCACGCGCGGGCCGCACAAAAAACGCCAGAACTTAGGCATTTACCGTCAGCAACTCATCGGTAAAAACAAGCTGATTATGCGCTGGCTGTCGCATCGCGGCGGCGCGCTGGATTATCAGGAGTTTCGCAAACTCAATCCCGATACGCCGTATCCCGTCGCCGTTGTACTCGGCTGTGACCCCGCCACCATTTTGGGCGCGGTAACGCCCGTTCCCGATACTTTGAGCGAATACCAGTTTGCCGGATTGCTGCGCGGTTCGCGGACGGAACTGGTGAAATGTATCGGCAACGATTTGCAAGTGCCTGCCCGAGCCGAAATCGTGCTGGAAGGTGTCATCCATCCGAACGAAACCGCGTTGGAAGGCCCATACGGCGACCACACGGGCTATTACAACGAACAGGACCATTTTCCCGTATTCACGGTCGAGCGCATCACCATGCGCGAAAACCCGATTTACCATTCGACCTACACAGGCAAACCGCCCGATGAACCTGCCGTTTTGGGCGTGGCATTGAACGAAGTGTTCGTACCGCTTTTGCAAAAGCAGTTCCCCGAAATCACCGATTTCTACCTGCCGCCCGAAGGCTGTTCCTACCGCATGGCGGTGGTCAGCATGAAAAAACAGTACGCCGGACACGCCAAGCGCGTGATGATGGGCTGCTGGTCGTTCCTGCGCCAGTTTATGTACACCAAATTCATCATCGTAGTTGATGACGATGTGAACGTGCGCGACTGGAAAGAAGTCATTTGGGCGGTAACTACGCGCATGGACCCCGTACGCGACACCGTTTTGGTGGAAAACACGCCCATCGACTACCTCGACTTCGCCAGCCCCGTCAGCGGACTCGGCGGCAAAATGGGCTTGGACGCAACCAACAAATGGCCGGGCGAAACCGACCGCGAATGGGGACGGGTGATCAAAAAAGACCCTGCGGTTACGGCTAAAATTGATAAGATTTGGGGGGAGTTGGGGTTGTGAACCAAAAGTGCAGGCTGCTTTTCGCACATTCAAAACCAGAAGCAGCCTGCACTTTGCTAAGGTCGTCTGAAAGCAGCGTTTCAACAAAATTTCCAAACAATATTAGGCATTTTTAGCATGGAAACACGAAAAACAGTCCGCCTAATCCTCCGCCCTTGGGCGCTGACCGATGCCGAAGCGGTTTATGAACAGGCGCGCAACCCTAAAATAGGGGCGATGTGCGGCTGGCATCCTCATACCAGTGTGGCGGAAAGCCGTGAAATTATTGAACACGTCCTCCGCAAGCCGCATAGTTTTGCCATTTGCTTGGAAGATAATCAAGCGATAGGCAGCATCGGCCTGCTTTTTCAAAACGATAGCAATCTGTCGCTAAACGACCATGAAGCGGAAATAGGTTATTGGCTGGGCGAGGATTTTTGGGGAAAGGGTTATGCAACCGAAGCGGTGCAATCGGTGGTTGCCTATGCTTTTGAGGAATTGTCTCTGGTGCGACTTTGGGCTGTGGCTTATCAGGAAAATACCCCTTCGCAACGCGTGCTGGAAAAATGCGGATTTTATCCTCATCACACTGAAGAACACTTCTTTTCCAAGCCGACGGGTGAGACGCATAGGGCGGTAATATATGCGCTGGAGAAAGAGTAGTCGTCGGAATGTACTCGTAAAGCAACATATCTTGCTTGTTTTAAACCGCATTAAGCACTAAAAGGGTCGTCTGAAATCAAGTTTTTAGACGACCCTTTTAGCCGATAAAACTTTACAATAACTTATCTAATTATTGCATGTTGCCGATACACCCCTGATTTAAAACTCATTCACTCTGAAGCAATCGCCCCGCCACCAGATACCCAAATCCCACTGCCGATATTTCGAACAGCATTTTTTTGGCTATATAAAGCATTACTTTACAGATTTTTTGATATAATTTTGACTATCCGTTTAGATAACCCGTTGATACCACTCTCTGCGTGTTTTCAGACGGCCTATCAAAAATATAACTTGTTTTCCAAATAAAAGGCCGCCCGCTCTATGCACGAAACTTTTTCCCTCGCACCCATCGTTATCGTCCTCCTCGTTTCCGTCATTACGGTGATTTATTGCCGTAAATTCAACATTCCTTCCATGCTCGGTTATCTTTTGGTTGGTTTTATCGCCGGTCCGGGTATGTTGAAGCTGATTCCGCAAGGCCATGCTACTGATTATCTGGGCGAAATCGGTATCGTATTCCTGATGTTCAGTATCGGTCTCGAATTCTCCCTACCCAAGCTCAAAGCCATGCGCCGCTTAGTGTTCGGGTTGGGCGGTTTGCAGGTCATTGTGACCATGCTGTCGATTATCGGCATTTTGATGCTGATGGGCGTCAGCTTTAATTGGGCGTTTGCCGCAGCAGGGGCGATGACCATGTCGTCCACGGCAATCGTCAGCCGCATCCTGTCCGAAAAAACCGAATTGGGACAACCACACGGTCAAATGGCGATGGGCGTCTTGTTGATGCAGGATATTGCCGTCGTACCGCTGATGATCCTGATTCCTGCGTTGTCGGGCAATGGCGAAGAAGGCAGCCTGTGGGTTGCGCTCGGTCTTGCCGGATTGAAAATGCTGGTCACGCTGGGCGTATTATTCGTCGTCGGTAGCAAGGTGATGTCGCGCTGGTTCAGAATGGTCGCCAAACGCAAGTCGTCTGAATTGTTTATGATCAACGTCCTGCTGGTAACCTTAGGCGTAGCTTATCTGACCGAACTGGAAGGCTTGTCGATGGCATTGGGCGCATTCGTCGCCGGTATGCTGCTTTCGGAAACGGAATACCGTTTTCAGGTGGAAGACGACATCCGCCCGTTCCGCGATATTCTGCTCGGCTTCTTCTTTATCACGGTCGGCATGAAACTGGATATCCAGGCTTTAATCGGCGGCTGGCAGCAGATTCTGATTTTGCTGGCAATTCTGCTGGTATTGAAAGCATTGGTCGTCTTTTTTATTGCCTTGCATATGAAGCATCCGATTGCAGACAGCTTGAAAACAGCCCTCTATTTGGCACAAGGCGGCGAATTTGGTTTTGTGATGTTGAATATCTCCAGCAAAATCAATATGGTGTCGCCCGAGCTGGAGCAGGCGGCTACGGCAGCGATTCTGTTGTCCATGATTATCGCCCCATTTATCTTGGGAAGCAGCGATGCCATCGTCAGCCGTTTTGTCAAATCAAGCTGGGATATGAAGGCATTGGATTTGCACAGCATGTTGGTAGAAACCATGAGCAAATCCGACCACGTCCTGATTATCGGTTTCGGACGCGGCGGTCAGACCGTCGGGCGCGTCTTGGCTCAGGAAAACATCCCCTACTTCGCCCTCGACCTTGATATCGGCAGGGTTCAGGTGGCGCGCAATGCGGGCGAGCCGGTTTCGTTCGGCGATGCCAAGCGGCGGGAAGTCTTGGAAGCCGCAGGTTTGGAACGCGCCAAAATGGTGGTCATTACCCTGAACAATATGCACGAAACCCAGCATGTTCTCGACAATATCATGTCACTGCATCCGAGTATGCCCGTGTATGTTCGGGCGACCAATGACGATTACGTCAAAATCTTCACAGATATGGGCGCAGAAGAAGCAGTATCCGATACCAAAGAAACCAGCTTGGTGCTGGCAAGCTACGCCATGTTGGGCAATGGCGCGACATACAGCCACGTTTATCAAACCATTACCAACATCCGACACAGCCGCTACGCCTCTCTGGAAGGCTTGTTTGTCGGCAGCGATGATGAAAACGGATTCGGTGAAGAAGGCAAATCCATATGCCGCCACGCCTTCCCTCTGACAGGCGAAGCCTACGCCATCGGCAAGACCATCCGTGATTTGCCTTTGGATAACGCAGGCATCAAACTTCTATTTATCCGCCGAAACACAAGCAGGATAGAAAACCCCGACTTGGATTTCCAGCTTCAACCGAATGATATTTTGGTCGTCGCAGGCAGACAGGAGGAAATTATTTCTTTTGAAAACTGGAGTTTGCAAGGAAATACCTAATACACTGAAAAATAAAGCTTGCGCGGCGGATGCTTTTTTGATTTAATAGCGTCTTCGCAAATACAGCGACAAGGGTGATTAGCTCAGTTGGTAGAGCGTCTGCCTT
>NZ_KV800908.1:96121-115544 GCF_001810355.1 Neisseria sp. HMSC074B07
CGCGGGTTCGAGCCCCGTCCGCCGCGCCAAATTTCAAAAATACTGACATCGTCGGTATTTTTTATTTTCGGGTGATTAGCTCAGTTGGTAGAGCGTCTGCCTTACAAGCAGAATGTCGGCGGTTCGACTCCGTCATCACCCACCAAGTTTCCTTTCATTGTTGCAAAACAATGATGCGCGGTGGTAGCTCAGTTGGTTAGAGTACCGGCCTGTCACGCCGGGGGTCGCGGGTTCGAGCCCCGTCCGCCGCGCCAAATTTTAAAAATACCGGCTTTTGCCGGTATTTTTTTGCGTGTAAGAAACGAACGTAGAAAAAGAGCGGTATTTAGTTTTTCAGACGACGTGCATTAGGAAGGTCGTCTGAAAAGCTTCAATCAGCGTTCTCATCGCGTTTATCATACTTTCTCAGGAAAATCACTGTCCAAATCAAGCTGATTAAAATACTGCCAAAAAAGGCAATCTCAAAGAAAACAACCAAATCCCCGAGGCAGCCGACTCCGCAATTTCCGCTATTACTGCTCAGAAAATCATTAATATAAGCGACAACATAAAGAATTGCCACAAACTCAGGAATAGCCATCAACCAAATACCTAAAACATTCAACCATTTCATCAGCGTTTTTCAACCTCGTTTTTTTCCATTTTAGGCAGTATAGATGACGGTATGACAGAAGACAATGCTCCTGCAATGGCCACATACAGACTAAACAACCTGAATACTGAAAAAGAAAAATCCTGCAACAACATCTGAACGAGAATGAACGGAAAAACCAATAATAAAATGCCGCAAAACCTGCCGCTTTCAGACGACCTACTAGACTGTTGAGGCTTAACCCAATCTGCAGTTAATGCTTCGATAACTACATGAAAGCAGGTATCGAATTATTGATGTTTTTCTTGAAGAAATTGATTAAAGTTTAAAAAAAAAGCTATTCAATGCTATTTCTTCATCTTGATAGAGCAGAAATAGCAATTTGTCCCATGAAACGCTATATTGATCAATGTTGAACTTTTCTTGAATCCAATCGGCAAACTCTATCAGTATTTCTGAATTCTCTGTTTGTTTAGGATTTCTAAAATGCCAACCATCTAGAAAAGCTTTTAAGCAAAAAATACTATTGCGTCCAATATACATTGCCGGCCTTTTTTCTATTTCTAAAATAAGCTTTACAATGTTATTTTGCATTTTTAGTCTTTCTTAAAAAACACCGAATGCTCCATAATCTTTCTTCGTAAACTCTGAGAACAGCATTTACTCTGCCTCACGCTGCACTACAAGATTCGTATCCCTTTTCTTTTTTAAAAGGTCGTCTGAAAACGAAATTCGCGAAGTAAATTACCGTTTACTCCTACAAAAACCCCTCTTCCCGCAAAAATTTCTCCAGCCTCTCCGCAAATGCCCTATACCCCGCAGCGTTAGCGTGTATTTGGTCGGATTTCAACTTTTCATCACTCAAAATTTCAGACCATGCGCCGCCGAACAAGAGAATTTTGTATTGTTCGGCAAGCTCCTGATAAAGCGGATGATCGCTCAAATGACCGAACAATGCGCCGACACTCAAGTGCGGTACGCCAACCAAGACGGCGGGAATATTTTCTTTCTGCACTGTTTCGATGATTTCGGCAATATTGGCGCGGGTTTCAGCTTCGGGAAATTTACGCAAGAAGTCGTTGCCGCCTATGCCGATAATCACAAGCTTGGGTTGGCGTTGCAACAGCGTGGGCAGGCGCGACAGGGCTTGTGCGGAGGTATCGCCGGAAATGCCGCCATTGATGATGTCCCAACCGGTCAGCTTTTGCAATTGTGCAGGATAGGATTCGGCAGGACTCGCGCCATAGCCGTAGGTCAACGAGTCGCCCAAAGCAAGTACGGTACTTCCTGCGGCAATTTTCGTCTGCTTCTTGCCGGATTTAACGCCGCAAGCTGCAAGCAGTAAAACGCTTGTGTAAGTAAGAAATTTTCTTCGTGTGAGCATATTTTGTTTCTGATTTTCTAAAGTATTACGGAAGCTGCTGCGTTAATTTTGCACATCTTCATCTTCAAACCGAAAGCTGATTGGAATGTTAACCTGTGACCAAACAGGTTTTCCGTTTTCTACGCTAGGCAGAAAAATATTTCCCATTACACCTTTCCTTGCCGCATTATCCAACCTGCGGAAACGCGAACTTTCCACTACCTTGACACTGTCCAATTGACCCTCCGGCGAAACTACACCCCCCAATATAACTGTACCCTCTTCCCCATTTTCCTCCGACAACGGAGGATAGGGTATGGAGGTCATCTGACGGTACATACCGCCTTTATAGTTGTCATTTTCACCATAGAGCAAGTAAATATGTTCCGCATAAGACGGAACGTTTTGACACACGCTCTGCACCTCGCCGTTTGCATCGGTTTGATTAGAGCAAGTTTTAGCAGGTTCATATCGCTTCGGACGCTTCTGCGTTAATGCAGCTTTGCACAATGCGCTTCCTGCCGACTGATCTCGGCACACTGCGCCATCAACCCTGCCTTTTTCATTAATGACGGACAACACCGGCAACACGCCGCCCTTACGCCTGTCAGGTGTCGGAACAACCGCAACCTGTGGCTTTACCGCCTGCGGACGTTTTAAGATTTCTTCGACAGGCGGCAGTTTTTTGTCCGACATGGTGGAACATGCAGTCAGAAGAGTGGACAGTATCAAAAGTGTTAAAGCGGATGGTTTGAACATGTTCATTTTTTGTTTTCTTTATGTTTGATGATTTATCTTGTGGCGTGATTAAAAAGATTATGACATAGAAAATATGGAAAAGCTGAATTTCAAAGGACAAAGTTTGCCTCAAGGTCGTCTGAAAATAGTTATAGTGGATTAACTTTAAACCAGTACGGCGTTGCCTCGCCTTGCCGTACTATCTGTACTGTCTGCGGCTTCGTCGCCTTGTCCTGATTTTTGTTAATCCACTATATTTTTGAAACCGGCAAAGCAAGTTGCCTCAAAACCCGTTTTCAGACGACCTCTGCCCATTTTGGATGGCATTCTAAAACTTCTTGATAAACCGGACAGCTTTCAATATGCGCGCCGGGCAGGTAGCCGGTGCTCATTAAAAATTCGCCGACAATTTCGCCGCCGACAAATTTGAAATGTTTTTTAAACAGCTTCACCCACTCGGCTTTATCGAGCGGATGGTGCGCATCGAGCCATTTTTTAAACGAACCGTATTCCCGCTGCAACTTTTTGATTTGTCGGGCGTTGTAAATGGCGGCATTGATTTTCAGGCGGTTGCGGACGATGCCTGCGTCGGCAAGCAGGCGTTCGATGTCGGCTTCGTCGAATGCGGCGACAGTGTCAATGTCGAAATCTTTAAATGCAGCCCGAAACGCCTGTTGTTTCTTCAGCATCAACGTCCAGCTCAAACCCGCCTGATTGATTTCCAACACCAGCCGTCCGAACAACTCATTGTCGTCTGAAATCGGAAAACCGTATTGCTTATCATGGTAATGTTTGTTCGGATTGTCCGTATCGTTTGGGAGGGCGGCAACAAATTCGCAGTAATTCATGTTTTATCGGTCAAGCGCAACAAAGGTCGTCTGAAAACCTAAAACGGGGTTTCAGACGACCTTTCACAATCGAAACGCGGCAATATGCCTGCCGCGCAAGTTTAAAATCAATCCACTTCGCCTGCGTATTGCTCTGCGGTCAGCAGGCCGTCGTAGTCGGCAGGATTGGCAGGTTTGATTTTGAAGAACCAGCCTGCGCCGTATGGGTCGCTGTTGGCAGTTTCCGGCGCACTGGGCAAATCTTCGTTGACGGCGACGACTTCGCCTGCAATCGGTGCGTACACGTCGGACGCTGCTTTCACCGACTCAACCACACCGGCTTGTTCTTCGGCAGCCAGGTTTGCGCCGACTTCGGGCAGCTCGACGAACACGATGTCGCCCAACAACTCTTGCGCGTGGTGGGTAATGCCGACGGTGATGATACCGTCTTCTTCAAGGCGCAGCCATTCGTGGCTGGCAACGTATTTCAGTTCGGCTGGGATGTTGTTGCTCATGGTTTGATTCTCCATTGGTTTTGATTTAGAACTAGAAACGATACTGCTAATCTACTTGAAACACTGTTCAATAATTTTTAGTAAGGAATATATTGCCTATCCAAAGGCTGAAGGACATCGGCTGTTAACACCAAACATTTTTGAGAAGCAAGCAGCAACTCTTCTTCAGTATGCTTCCCGTAAAACTCTACAGACTTAGGGCAAAACACTTTTACCTCGCCCAAATTCCACGCCATATAACCATACAGCGCATTCTTTTGGAGTTTATTTTTCGGCTGAGCGCATTTATTTTTTTCGTCATCAAAATCTATCCCTTCAAAAGGCACTTCTCTCGTGAAGTTTTTCTTAATATATTCCATCCCTTCGGTTGTCATGCCATTAACCCCAATACCGTGTAATTCAAAATCTTCTTTTCTTTGATATTTATTACTTATTATATACCAACCGGAGTCTTTTGGAATTTCTATAAATCTAATGGGATACAACAACTTTTGTGGAATGTCATCCGTAAAAAAAGCAATAGATACCCAATAGACAAGACAAAATAAAATAGGAAAGCCATAGTAAACAATTTTATTTGTAATTTTATTTTTATTATCATTGATTTTATTTTTATTGTCATTTAACAATGCCGCTGCAACCAAAGAATTTGCTGCAACAAGAATTAATGAACAGATTAAAAACAGCCACTGAAAATTTTCATCGTCAATCCAATTCGCAGCAATGCTCAGAACTACAACTAGTAACAAAAAAAAAGTTAACAATGCAACAAGAATTGAAAATAAAACTATATTTTTCAATGAATTGGTTGAGTATATTCCCTTTAATTCTTTAATCATTCTATTTTTTTTAACTATTCTTTTTTTGCTATAATGCCAAGAAATAAGAAAAACTACAGCAGGTAAAAAAATAGAAAATATAAAAATTCCGAATACAGCAACTTCTCCACAGTTGCTATCACGCCATTCTTTTGATGTGTAAAATGCAATAACAATCAATATTAAAAAACCAATTATTGGAAATATACTAGATACAAGAAATACTAACCGCTCCATTAGCCTCTTTATTAATACTCCTTCATCATTTGCTATAACAGTTAACTGATAAGGAGCTAATAACGATAAATAGATAAATGAACTGATAAAACCAAATACAAATAATATTGCTAAAACGCTATACGGTTGACTAACTATACTTGTAAAAATACCTAACTGATTAATGTAATCAAGATATTTATAAATCACAATAAAACCAAATACCATACCCAATATGGTACCCAATTTTATAATACCTAAAAAAACATTTAAAGATTTATCAATTTTCTCTAAATTTATCTCCGTCATATTAAACTACTCCGTCAAACAACCCCTCATTTTCAGCTTTCAGACGACGTTTACTAATTTAAATCTGGTTCGTTACTACCTTTAATGTATCAGAGGATTTTAAATCTTTTTTTTGTTTTTTGACAAAAATCGAAACTACTTAGACTTCAACTTCTACTATGTTTTTTTTTAGAAAAACGAACGTAAAGCATCTATCAGGAATACAAGTTGTAAACATCGTCTGAAAACAAGAAAACAGGTTCTACGAAGCAAACACAGTAAGTTTCACTAAATACTACCTGCCTAATCGGACTGCATCAGTCAAACTGTTTCTGTCCGTTGCGTACAAACGGCAGCTTCAATACGCGCACGTCCACCTCTTTGCCGCGTATCAGCACTTTGGCGGTATCGCCGTCAAAATCTTTCGGAACGCGGGCGATGGCGATGGATTGTTTCAGGCTGGGCGAGAATACGCCGCTGGTGGTTTCGCCTTTGCCTTTGTCGGTCAACACTTCCATATGCGCGCGCAGGATGCCGCCTTTTTCGAGCAGTAAACCGACTTGTTTGACGGCAACTCCTTTTTCTTTCAATGCCAACAAAGCGGCTTTGCCGACGAAATCGCGGTTTTCGTCTTTCAAATCAACCGTCCAACCCATGCCTGCTTCGAGCGGGCTGGTGTCGTCGTCCATATCGTTGCCGTAGAGGTTCATGCCGGCTTCCATGCGCAGGGTGTCGCGCGCGCCGAGACCGCAGGGCTGTACGCCGGCTTGTTGCAGGGCTTTGAAAAATGCGACGGCTTCAGTGCCGGGCAGGATGACTTCGACGCCGTCTTCGCCGGTGTAGCCGGTGCGGGCGACAAACCAGTCGTTGCCCAAATCCGCGCCTTGGAACGGTTTCAGGTTGTGGACGACATCCGCCCATTCGGGTTTGACGGTCAGGAGTTTTTCAATGGCTTTAGGACCTTGTACGGCAAGCATACCGAGGTCGTAGCGCGGGTTGAAGGCGACGCCGAATTCTTGTCCGACTTTGTGAAACTGGGCGGTGTCTTTTTCGCGGGTCGCGCCGTTGGACACGATGCGGTATTGGGTTTCGGCTTCGTTGGTGCGGTAAACGATCAAGTCGTCAATCACGCCGCCGTTGTCGTTGAGCAGCGCGGAATAAAGGGCTTTGCCGACGAAGGCGAGTTTGGCAACGTCGTTGGCAATCAGTTTGCGGAAAAAGGCTTTGGCGTTCGCTCCGGCGACATCGGTAACGAGCATATGGGATACGTCGAACATGCCGGCGTCGGTGCGCACGGCTTCGTGTTCGGCGATTTGCGAACCATAATGGATGGGCAGCTCCCAGCCGGCAAAATCGACCAGCTTCGCGCCTGCATCTTGATGGGCTTGGTGAAACGGGGTGGTTTTCAGGGCAGTCATTCTCAGCTTCTCCGGATTTATTGTTCAGATGCCGTCCGCACAAGATGCGCGGAAGACCCTATCTGTCCTTGAACCTGAGATTTTCGGCATACCCGCTTGATGGCAAACCAGTCTGCTCACTGCTTTGCGCGGTTGTCTGAATGGTGGTTCAGACGGCCTTCTCCCCTTCGGTGGGTGCGAGCGCACCGCTCTCCAGATGTTTTATTTCAATGTGCAGTCCCTGTTGCCTGAGCGATTTAAGGGCATCTGCGCCTTCGGCGGCTACATGTAACCTGATGTAGCTCTCTCCTGCACATGCCCCGATTATGGCTTGAAAAGGCGGTTTGGGCAAGCCGTCTTTTATATGGTTGCCATTCGTTTTGCCCGGATTGACTAAACCCTGTTTGCAGATATGAAATTAAATCAATTTGTTTGCATCCATACTTTTTAACACAGATTATTTTCAAAAATACTTTTTCATTGGTTGATTGTATGTTAAGTAAATGTTATTTGTTATATACTCTGCCTAACTGGTCAATCTGAGCGCTCACACGAACGCTATCCGACTAATTTCCATCTTATACAGCAACAGGGAGCAAACTAAATGACACCGATAACCTTGGATAAAACCGACCTTAAAATCTTACAAGTCCTACAAGAAAACGGCAGATTGACCAATGTCGAATTATCCGAGCGGATCGCGCTTTCCCCCTCCCCCTGCCTGCGCCGCCTGAAGCAATTGGAAGACGCGGGCATCATCCGCCAATATGCCGCCCTGCTCTCCCCCGCAGCCGTCCATTTGGGCTTACAGGCATTTATCCGCGTTTCCATCAGCAAAGCAAAAGATGCGCGTGAAGACTTTGCGCAATCGGTGCAAGAATGGCCCGAAGTATTGAGCTGCTTCGCCCTGACCGGCGAAACCGACTACCTGCTCCATGCGTTTTTTACCGATATGAACTCATTTTCCCATTTCGTTTTGGATACGCTCCTGTCTCATCACGGCGTACAGGACGCGCAGTCTAGCTTCGTGTTGAAAGAAATCAAAAACACAACCGCCCTGCCGCTGGGACACCTCATCCCCGATTAAAGGCAAAACGCAAAGGTCGTCTGAAAACGTAAACCCTGTATTTCTCAGCGTTTTCATTTTCAGACGACCTTTTTCCGTCCTAACGGCGATATCCTGAGAGCAGAGAATTTCATGCTATACTTGAGAACTATTTTTAATTAAATCAAATCCTAATTCCCGCATGACTACCCCTGACTCCGCCACCGTAACCGACCACACCCGCCAATGGCTCGAAAAAGCCGTCATCGGACTCAACCTCTGCCCCTTCGCCAAAGCGCCGCACGTCAAAAACCTCGTGCGCATCAGCGTCAGCCAAGCCCGCCATCTGGACGGTTTCCTCGAAGACTTAGACCGAGAATTGCAGCTTTTGGGCGATACGCCCGCCGACGAGCTGGAAACCACCCTGCTTGTCCACCCGACCCTTTTTCCCAACTTCGACACCTTCAACCAAATGCTCGACATTGCCGATGCCGCCGTTGTGGACAACGGTTTGGAAGGCATTGTC
Organism: Neisseria sp. HMSC074B07; assembly: GCF_001810355.1. Classification (NCBI taxonomy): domain Bacteria; kingdom Pseudomonadati; phylum Pseudomonadota; class Betaproteobacteria; order Neisseriales; family Neisseriaceae; genus Neisseria; species Neisseria sp. HMSC074B07. Next base: position 104,447 of record NZ_KV800908.1, read on the forward strand.
CAAATCGCCCCGTTTCATCCCGATTTCCAATTTGAAGGCACGGATTCAGACGACATCGGCAACTACACCAACCGCTCGCCCTACCCCACCCTGCACCTCATCCGCGAAGACAGCATCGCCAAAGCCGCACAAGCCTTCCCCGACGCCTCCGCCATTTTCGAGCGCAACATCGCCCTGCTCGAAAAAATGGGACACGAAGGCTGGGACAAGCTCGATATTCCCCGCTGCCCGTTTGATCACGGCAAAACCAAAGCATCCGAATAAGATTTCCAACAAAATAACATGATTCGCTACTTACTCATCTTTTGCGGCGCAGTTTCCTTTCTCTTAGGCATCATCGGCATTTTTCTGCCGATTATGCCCACCACCCCCTTCATCATCCTTGCCGCCGCCTGCTGGGCAAGAGCCTCGCCCCGCTTCCACCGCTGGCTGCACCAACACCGCTATTTCGGCCCCATGATACAAAACTGGGAAAACAACGGCGCCGTCCCGCGCAAAGCCAAAATCTTCGCCATCAGCATGATGAGCCTATCCTGCATCTTCATGTTTTGGCGCTTTCCCGAAAAATGGTGGATAGGCGCGGCATCCACATTGGGCTGCGGCTGCGTCGCCGTCTGGATGTGGCTGCGTCCCGAACCCTGATTCGTATCCAAAACACAAGGTCGTCTGAAAACGCAGTTTCCGTTCCGAAACCGTATTTTCAGACGACCTTTTGTCATTTCAAACCATCGGTTTTAAAATATCCGCAACACAAACTGCCAAAAGGAAAACCGCCATGGCACAATTCTTCGCCATCCACCCCGACAACCCGCAGGAACGCCTGATCAAACAGGCCGCCGACATCGTCCGCAGCGGCGGAGTCATCGTGTACCCCACCGACTCCTGCTATGCGCTCGGCTGCAAACTCGGCGACAAAGCCGCGATGGAACGCATCCTCGCCATCCGCAAAATCGACTTGAAACACCACCTGACCCTCATGTGCGCCGATTTGAGCGAATTGGGCACTTACGCCAAAGTCGACAACGCCCAATTCCGCCAGCTCAAAGCCGCCACTCCCGGCAGCTACACCTTCATCCTGCAAGCCACCAAAGAAGTCCCCAACCGCACGCTGCACCCGAAACGCAAAACCATAGGCCTGCGCGTTCCCGACAACAACATCGCCCTGAGCCTGTTGCAGGAATTGGGCGAGCCGCTGCTCAGTTGCACCCTGATGCTGCCTGAAGACGACGAGCCGCTGACCGATCCTTACGAAATCCGCGACCGCCTCGAACACAGCGTCGATTTGGTCATTGACGGCGGCTGGTGCGGTACCGAGCCAACCACCGTCATCGACATGACCAACGGCACGGAACTCATCCGCCAAGGCAAAGGCGACACCGCCCTATTCGGTCTGTAAACCCCAAAAACCAAAAGGTCGTCTGAAAACCCAAATCGGTTTTCAGACGACCTTTTGACATTGCCCTAGCCGAAAACAATCGGCTTATTCGAAAATCAACGATGCTGCGGGTTGTAGCGGTTTTCCAAGCGCAGGAACACCCAGCCCAAGAAAGTCGTCATCATGAGATAAATCAGCGCGACGGTATAGAGCGGTTCTTCATAAACGGAATAGCGGCCGCTAATCGTACTTTGCACATAAGCCAGCTCCGCCACGGCGATAACGGACAACAGCGAGCTGTCTTTCAAGAGCGTAATAAATTCGCTGGCAAGCGGCGGAAGCATACGGCGCAGCGCCTGCGGAAGAATCACATAACGCATTGCCTGCGGATAAGTCAGCCCCAGCGAACGCGCCGCTTCCATCTGACCGCGGTCGATGGACTGGATGCCCGCGCGGAAAATCTCGCAGATATACGCGCCGGAGTTGGCAATCAAAGCAAGCGAACCGGCAATCAGCGCGCCGTAAGAGCGTCGGATTTCCACCGCCTCGTCGCCGTTGATCAGCAAACCGTCGGTAGGATGGACGAAAAACGGGAACCAAACGTAAGACCAAATCACAATCTGCACAAACAGCGGCGTACCGCGGAACAGCGTTACATACAGCAGCGAAACCTTACGCAAAACCCAAGCCAGCGCGCGCATGGGCGCACCCGCCTTTTCCAGATGGATCAAGCGCGCCAGCGCGAGCAGCAGACCCAATACGGAGCCGCCCGCCGTCGCCACTACGGTCAAGCCCAGCGTCGTCAGCGCGCCGTAGAAAAACATCCAGCGGTATTCGTAAATAATGTCAAACCGAAAATCCATACTCGTCCGCCTGTCTAAAACTCCGGGAAACGGTTTGCGGCAGCCGCCCGATTCCCGAACATTGGAAAAATGAAACTCGATATTTTACAAGAAAATACATTCTTTGAATGCCTTTTTGTTAAATTAATCGGGTTGCCGTCCGTTTTTTACATTTCCCCGCCCGTCGCGACTATCCGCCCACTGCCACTCAGAAACCTGTTTTCCTCTGAAAAAACAACGCAAAACAATCCCGATATGTCGCCGCAAAATTGACCGTCCCGACAAAAAGGCGGATAATCCGCCCATCCTTAAAACACCTTTTCAGACGACCTTTCCCCGTGATTCAAAAGGTCGTCTGAAACCTTTTATAAAGCACAAACATGAAAGCACCCGAACTCCTCCTTCCCGCCGGCGGCCTCGAACGTATGCGCGCCGCCTACGATTACGGCGCAGACGCCGTTTATGCCGGCAGCCCTCGTTACTCCCTGCGCGCCCGCAACAACGAATTTGCCAAACTCGACGTCCTCGAGCAAGGCATTAAAGAAGCGCACGAGCGCAACAAAAAATTCTTTTTGACCGTCAACACCCTGCCGCACAATTCCAAACTCAAAACCTTCGTCGCCGACATGGAGCCGCTGATTGCCATGAAACCCGACGCGCTGATTATGGCGGATCCGGGGTTGATTATGACCGTGCGCGAAAAATGGCCCGAAATGCCGATCCACCTGTCCGTACAGGCCAACACCACCAACTACTGGGGCGTGAAATTCTGGCAGAACATCGGCGTCGAGCGCATCATCCTGTCGCGCGAATTGAGCATGGAAGAAATCGCCGAAATCCGCCAAGAATGCCCCGACATCGAACTCGAAGTCTTCATCCACGGCGCATTGTGCATCGCCTACTCAGGCCGTTGCCTATTGTCGGGCTATTTCAACCACCGTGACCCCAACCAAGGCACCTGTACCAACTCCTGCCGCTGGGATTACAAAGTCCACAACGCCACTGAAAGCGATGCGGGCGACGCCCAGCTTCTGCAAGGTTTCAACTTTGAAAAAGCCCAAGAAGAAGCCAACCAAAACTTCGAAGGCATCAACGGTCAGAAACGCCACCCCTACGCCGACAAAGTCTTCCTGATTGAAGAGTCCAACCGCCCCGGCGAAATGATGCCGATTATGGAAGACGAACACGGCACCTACATCATGAATTCCAAAGACCTGCGCGGTATCGAAGTCGTTGAGAAACTCGCCAAAATCGGCGTGGACAGCCTCAAAGTCGAAGGCCGCACCAAGTCGCTCTACTATGTCGCCCGCGTCGCCCAGTCCTACCGCAAAGCGATTGACGATGCCGTTGCAGGCCGTCCGTTTGACTATGGCTTGTTGAGCGAACTCGAAGGCCTCGCCAACCGCGGCTACACCAGCGGCTTCCTCGAACGCCACCAAACCCAAGACTATCAAAACTACCTCAGCGGCCATTCCACCGCCAAACAAAGCCAATACGTCGGACACGTTACTGAAATCGACGCCGAAGGCTGGGCAACGGTGGAAGTCAAAAACCGCTTTGCCGTCGGCGACACCTTGGAAATCATCCATCCCGAAGGCAACCAAACCGTTACGCTGGAACAAATGACCCGCAAAGGCGCAGCCATCGAAGTCGCCCCGGGCAACGGCATCCAAGTCAAAATCCCGAATATGCAGGGCAAAGAAAAAGCCTTGCTGGCACGGGTCATCAAATAATCATGAGGTCGTCTGAAAATTTTCAGACGACCTTTTGTCTTTTGTTAAGGAATTGTATGAACGAAGAAACCAAACAGGCGGCTCAGACCATAGGTCGTCTAAAACGGAAAGCCAGCGATGAAGAAAGGCTGCAAGGCTGGCGTGAAACCTGCGCCGAACAAGGGTTAAGCGGCGAATTTATCCTGACTGCGAAGCTCAACGGCGCGGCTTATACCGAGGAAGAAGCCCGCATGGTAGCGGAGCTTTTCGGCAAATAAACTGACAATTTATTATTTTAAAATTACAAATCATATCAAAACTTGACAAAGTTACCGATTTCGATTATAGTCGTATCTGAGTTAACATTGCCGATTTGACACAGCTTGCGGGCATAAACAGCTAAAGCGTATTTTCATTTTCTGCTGTTTTTATTCCTTTCTTTATATCCAAGCCCGTTGTGTACAGCATCGGGCTTCTTTTTTTTCCGGAAGTATCAGGAAGTATTTATGATTATTTTGGACAACGTTTCCAAACATTACCAAACGCGCGACAAAACCCGTTTTGCCGCCGTCGAGCCGACCAGCCTCGAAATCCAAGACGGCGAAATCTTCGGCCTGATGGGCTATTCCGGCGCGGGCAAATCCACCCTGTTGCGCCTGATTAACCTGTTGGAACGTCCCGACAGCGGCAAGGTCAATGTGTGCGGACAAGAGCTGACCGCGCTCGATGCCGCAGCATTGCGTCAGGCGCGGCAGAATATCGGCATGGTGTTTCAGCAGTTCAATCTTTTGAGCAACCGCACCGTCGCCGACAATGTTGCCTTTCCTTTGGAAATCGCCGGATGGTCGTCTGAAAAAATCAAAGAACGTGTTAAAGAATGCCTTGAAATCGTCGGCTTGACCGAACGCGCAGATCACTACCCCGCCCAGCTTTCCGGCGGACAAAAACAGCGCGTCGGCATTGCCCGTGCACTCGCGCCCAAACCCCAAGTCATCCTCGCCGACGAACCCACTTCCGCCCTCGACCCCGCCACCACGCGCAGCGTCTTGGAATGTCTGGAAGACATCAACAAACGCTTCAACGTTACCATCGTCATCGTAACCCACGAAATGAGCGTCATCCGCCGCTTGTGTGACCGCGCTGCCCTCTTGGATAAAGGAAAAGTGGTGGAAATCGTCGAAGTACGCGGCAACCAAATCCACGCCCAATCCGAAATCGGGCGCGAGCTGATTCGGGAGGACTGATATGGCAGACTTAACATTCGAACAAGCCGTTTCCACCATCGTCGGCATGAAAGACGAAATCGTCCGCGCCTTGGGCGAAACCTTCGTTATGGTCGGGTTGTCCACCACGATTGCCGTCATCTTCGGCACACTCTTGGGCGTCTTGCTTTTCGTGACTTCCAACCGCCAGCTGCATTACAACAAGCCGGTGAATTTCCTGCTCGACAACTTAGTCAACCTGATGCGCGCCTTCCCCTTCGTCATCCTGATGATTGCCATGATACCCGCCACCCGCGCCATCGTCGGCAGCACCATCGGCCCGATTGCCGCCTCGCTGGTATTGAGCGTGTCCGGCCTGTTTTACTTCGCCCGACTGGTGGAACAAAACCTGCGCGAAGTCCCCAAAGGCGTGATTGAAGCCGCCACCGCCATGGGTGCATCGCCGCTTGCCATCGTCCGCAAAGTCCTCTTGAACGAAGCGCGCGCGGGCATGGTTTCCAGCATCACCGTCCTCGCCATCGGCCTGCTCTCATACAGCGCGGCGGCAGGCATGATAGGCGGCGGCGGCTTGGGCGACCTTGCCATCCGCTACGGCTACTACCGCTACCAAACCGAAGTCATCATCTTCATCGTCGCTATCCTCGTGCTGCTCGTTATCCTGATTCAAAGCATCGGCAACGCGTTGGCGCGGAAATTGGACAAACGTTAAACCTCACAAACGTAAACAAGGTCGTCTGAAAATACACCTGATGCATTTTCAGACGACCTTTTGAGTGAAAAATACAACATGAAATCCGCCAAAAAAATTCTAATTGCCATTTATTTAGTCAATATCGGCAATATCCTTTGGTACTTTATCGGCCCCATGAACCATATGCCGAAAATATGGTACATAGGGCTGAGTATCGGCATCTTTCTTGCCCAACTCGCCATCTTGGAAAAATTAGAACACCCGCCCTCCGACGTCAACGCGCACAACAGCAAAATGATGCGTAACGATATGGGTTTCTTCATTTTATTGTGTGTCGGGCTATTGGCTGTCTTTATGGTATGGTCCCTTATCGCCTCCCCTGTCCCCATCTGGGGCATCCTTTCATTTGATGATATGGTTTCCATAGGGGAAATGAACGGATCAATTGGCACGATGGACATCAATGAAATGGGCGAAATCAGCGAGCCGGATGAAAGTGCCATGATGGCTGAAGACTATGATGATGAAATGGACGGACACGCCGTAATCGACGGAACAGATGAAATGTATGAAAGTGCCGATACCGCCTTTGATATTTCTCCGTTCGCCACCTCGTTGGATTGGCTCAAGCTCATCTCAGCCCTGACTTTTAAAGCGGGATTGATTTGGCTGTGTTACCGTTCCGCCAAAGGCCTGTACCTCACCATAAAAAACCGTCCCGTTTCCCATAAATGGATTTAAAATCCCAACTGTCCCGACGGCAGAGGCCGTCTGAAAAATCGACTTAACACTTACCAGGAGTAAAACATGCAGACAAACACCTTCTTCAAAACCCTTTCCGCCGCCGCGCTCGCCTTGATACTGGCAGCCTGCGGCGGTCAAAAAGACAGTACATCTGCCGCATCCGCCGCATCACCTGCCGCCGACAATGGCGCGAAAAAAGAAATCGTCTTCGGTACGACCGTCGGCGACTTCGGCGATATGGTCAAAGACCAAATCAAACCTGCGCTGGAGAAAAAAGGTTATACCGTCAAACTGCTTGAATTTGCCGACTACGTCCGCCCCAACCTCGCTTTGGCAGAAGGCGAACTGGACATCAACATTTTCCAGCACAAGCCTTATCTGGACGACTTCAAAAAAGAACACAAATTAGACATCACCGAAGCCTTCCAAGTACCGACCGCGCCTTTGGGCCTGTATCCGGGCAAACTGAAATCGCTGGACGAAGTCAAAGACGGCAGCAGCGTTTCCGCGCCTAACGACCCGTCCAACTTCGCCCGTGCGCTGGTCATGTTGAACGAATTGGGCTGGGTTAAGTTGAAAGACGGTGTTAATCCGCTGACTGCGTCTAAAGCCGATATCGCCGAAAATCCGAAAAACATCAAAATCATAGAGCTTGAAGCTGCACAACTGCCGCGCAGCCGCGCCGACGTCGATTTCGCCATCGTTAACGGCAATTACGCCATGAGTAGCGGCATGAAGCTGACCGAAGCCCTGTTCCAAGAACCGAGCTTCGCCTACGTCAACTGGGCAGCCGTCAAAACCGCCGACAAAGACAGCCAATGGCTCAAAGACGTAACCGAAGCCTACAACTCCGACGAGTTCAAAGCCTACGCGCGCCAACGCTTCGCAGGTTACAAATATCCTGCCGCCTGGGGTGAGAACGCAGCAGCCGGCGCAAAAGCCGAAGCCGCTTCTACTGCTTCGGCAGCAAATGCCACAGCAGCCTCCGCAGCAAACCCCGGCGCTTCCGCAGCAAAATAAACTGTAAGCCCTAAAGCAAAAGGTCGTCTGAAATCCCAAATCAGGTTTCAGACGACCTTTTTGCCGTATATGGCGAAAATATAGTGGATTAAATTTAAATCAGGATAAGGCCTAAGGAGTGGGAAATATGGCTGCGAAGGTCTCAGGTCGTCTGAAAACCTGATTTGTCAGGAATTTCAGACGACCTTTGGGTGATTGGGGGGAGTGTTTGCCAAATGTAGGAAGCTGCTGTTTTGTACTTATTGTCAGGCTCTCTCCAGCCATGCGCTCAAACCTCCTCCGTCGCGGTTTTCAAGTTTCAACGTCAGGCCGTGGAGTTTGGCGATGTGTTCGGCGATGGACAAACCCAGTCCGCTGCCTTGGGCATTTTGTCCGGCAGGACGGTAGAAACGTTCTTTAATCCGCGACAGATGTTCGGGGGCGATGCCGGTGCCTTGGTCGCGTACTTCGATACGGTTAGCGTGAAAATACAGTCCAACCTCGCTGTTTTCGGGCGAATAGCGCACAGCGTTGTCGAGCAGGTTGCGCAACATGAGTTGCAGTAGCGCGTCGTCGCCTTGCAGGAGGGGCGGCTCGGCAAGAAATTCGCGCTTGAGGCGGATGCGTTTTTCGCGGGCGGAGAGGTTGGTGTTTTGCAGCACTTGGCTGCTGAGGCTCTCCCAATTGATGGGGGCGGTATTTTTCAGGCCTTGTTCGGGATCGAGCCGTGCCAGCGTGAGCAGTTGGTTGATTAGGTGTTCGGCGCGGTTGAGGCTTTGTTGGATTTGTTGCAGGTGGTAGGGCTGTTCGGCAGTGTCGCTGAGGGCGAGGACTTCGGCCTGCACTTTCAATGCGGCAAGCGGGCTGCGCAGTTCGTGGGCAGCATCGGAGGTAAAGCGTTGTTCGCGTTCGATGCTGGTCTGAACGCGGGCGAACAGGCGGTTGAGGGCGTCGACTAGGGTTTGGGTTTCCTGCGGTACGGCGCGGCTGACGGGAGCAAGGTTGTCGGCGCGGCGTTCGGACAATTCTGATGCGAGCTCTTTCAGCGGGTAGATGCTGCGTTTGACCGCCAGATGCAGTAGCAACACCATCAGCAGCAGAACAAGCAGCGAGGCGGCAAGGTGCGCCCAAACAATGTTCCACAAAATTTCAAGGCGGTTACGCCAAGGTTGGGCGACGGCGACTGTCTGTCCGGTTTTCCCGTCGTGGTAATAGATGACGCGTAGGCTTTTTTCCTGCCAAGGCTTCCCGATGTCGGTGAAGCCGGAAATTTTGCGGAATGGAATTTCTTTACCCCTTTTGTCTGAGAGCAACAGCCTGCCGTCTGCATTCCAGACGGAAATGCCGTTTTGTTTGTCTTCTGCAAAACCGGTGTGGCCTTTGCCCAGGCTTTTTTTAACTTTAGGCAGCAGCACGGCTTTTTCCGGTTCGATGTAGGGCAGTGATTGGGCAAGGTCGCTCATCTGACTGTCGGCGGATTCATTCAGTTCGTGTAACGCCATTGCCAGTGAAACAGCGTTGGCGGCGAACCATGCCAAGAGCAGTCCGCTGCCGATATAGAGTATCAGGCGTTTGCGGATAGAAGTTTCGGGCGGAAGCTTTTTAAACATGGAACGACCTTTTTGTGCAAGGGGGCTGTTTCTTCAATTTTTGCGTTTTCAGACGACCTTAAGGCATTTCTCCGAGTTGGTAACCCAATCCGCGCTTGGTTTGAATCACGGATGAACCGATTTTTTTGCGCAGGTTGTGGATATGCACTTCGACCGCGTTGCTTTCAACTTCTTGATCCCAGCCGTATAGTTTGTCTTCGATTTGGGCGCGGCTGATGATGTGTTTCGGATTGGCGACCAGCATTTCCAGCAGCCGCCATTCGCGCGCGGTCAGGTTCAGCGGCTTGCCGCCAAGTGTGGCGGTTTGGGCGGAGGTATCCAAATACAGGCTGCCGAAGGTCAGGCCGCTGTCGCTGCGTCCGTGGCTGCGGCGCACCAAGGCATTCAGCCGTGCTTCAAGTTCTTCCAATGCAAACGGTTTGCACAGGTAATCGTCCGCGCCGCTGTTCAACCCGGTCAGGCGGTCGGGCAGCGCATCGCGTGCCGTCAGAATCAGCACGGGTAGCGTCAGACCTTGTCTGCGCCAGTGCCGCAATATTTCTATGCCGTCGATGTTCGGCAAACCCAAATCCAACACCGCTGCATCATAAGGCGCAGCCAGTGGTGCGGACTGTCCTTGAGCGCCATCTGAAAACCAGTCCACCGCCATACCGAGCTTTTTTAGCCCGGCGGCAATACCGTCGCCGATGTGCGGGTCGTCTTCCACCAGCAGGATACGCATAAAGATACTCCTGTTTGTTCGGATAAGTGCAGTGAATTCAAATCAAGACGCTCTGTCCCGCCATTTCCCGCCTTCGCAAGAAAAGGCATGGCGAAAACCGGGTGCCTCTATTTTAATTGGCTCTATATGATATGGATTGTATAGCGGATTGGCTTGAAACTCGTTTTGTTGTACTGCCTTGCTTCAAAACAATATTGTAAGGCAGGGTCGTCTGAAAACCAAAGTCGGGATGGCAATAGAACATCATGCAGACTGCCCGCTTTACCCTTGGTTTCAGGCTGAGGCCTGTCATTAAAACAGGCTGGGCTTAAGTAGAACTTAAGAAATTTGGAGGAATAAATATAAAATAAAAACAATAATTTGAATAAAATTTATAGAAAAATCTTTTTCTTAAGGTTCGCTTAAGTTTGGCTTGTTTTAATACGCTCAATCCAGCAGACACTGTTGGCAGAGTTCAAATACACAAACATTTTTATTTTTATCCGACAAAAAGGAAACATCATGAAATTCAGCAAAAAAGGTCTCATCATCGCCGTCGCAACCGCTCTGACCATCGGTACTGCCAGTGTCGGTGCATATGCCGCAGGTGCCATACCCGGAACCAAAGCCGCCGCTTTCTCCAGTAGCAAAATCAGTGCCGCCCAAGCTGTCGATTACGCAGTGGCCAAAATTCCCGGCCGCGCCATCGAAGTCGATTTCCGCCACAAAAACGGTCAGAGCTACTATAAAGTAGAAATAGTTGCCGATGACCAGAAACAAGAAGTCTTCGTCGATGCAGCCAACGGGCACATCATCGAAAGCCGCCCAGACTACGACAAAAAACCGCTCCAACCTCTGCCGAACACCAATATTTCCCTGAAACAAGCGATTGCCGCAGCCGAAGCCAAAACAGGCGGCCGCGCGAAGGATGCCGATTTGAGCTATAAAAAAGGTCCGTCGGTTTATAAAGTGGAAACCGTCAACAACATCCAAAAATACGAAGTACGCGTCGATGCCAACAGCGGTCAGGTACTGTCTTCACACATCGATTTATAAAGTAAAAACCGATTCGTGGCGACCTGTCAAAAGGTCGTCTGAAAACCCAAATCAGGTTTCAGACGACCTTTTTGCCGTATATGGCGGTCAAATTCAAATATAGTGGATTAACTAAATCAGGACAAGGCAACGAAGCCGCAGACAGT